>CAJXWI010000173.1 GCA_913062735.1 uncultured Arcobacter sp. | reverse complement strand
AAAGAGTAAAAAGGATTTATTATGATCAATAATATGACCATCAAAAGCAAACTTATTGCTTTGGCTATTTTAGTTACCTTGAGTTTTGTTGTTATCCTTATTATGGAAAATAAAGCGATAACGGATATGAAAATAATTGCAGCAATGGATCATGATTCTGAAGAATTAAATATTCAAATGTTAACCCTGCGAAAACACGAAAAAGATTTTTTAGCAAGAAAAGACGTTAAGTATCTTGCAAGTTCAAAAAAAGTAATTAAAACCATTGAAGATATCTCAAGAAAATTAAAACTAGAACTAAATCACTTTGATGCGGACACAACAAACTTAACTGCCTATGATACAATTGTTCACGAATATGCAAACATCTTTGAAAAACTCGTTCTCACCCAGCAAGAAATTGGATTAAACCCAAAAGATGGCTTGTATGGTGCATTAAGAAGTAAAGTACATCAAGTACAAGAGTATGCCAAAAAATCCAATGATACTGGTTTATTGGCCAAAGTTTACGACTTAAGAAAACAAGAAAAAGATTTCATGTTACGAAGTGACAAAAAATATCTTGATAGTTTTAATAAAAAAATAGACAAGTTAAACACAGACAATGAATACATCCAGATGCATGACTTATTGGGTGAGTACAAATTAAGTTTTAGCAAACTGGTTCAACTGGAAGAAGTTAAAGGTTTAAACAGTAAATCAGGGCTTTTAGGAGACATGAGAAAAATAATACATAAATCTACAGATGCACTAAAAAATCTTACCAAATTAATCAATAAACTTCAAAGTGAAAAAACTGAAGAGATTGCCACCTTTTCTCTTATTTTTACAATATTAGTAGCTACTTTAGTTGTACTTGCTTTATTATATATTAGCAGAACTATTTCTACATCATTAAGTGCTTTTGAAAAAGGCTTGGTTCAATTTTTCTCATTTGTAAATAATGAAACAAAAGAAGTTGAATTATTAAATGACAAAAACAATGATGAAATTGGTAAGATGGCCAAAATTATTAATCAAAGTATCACCAATACAAAAGTAAATATTGAAAAAGACCGAGCTTTAATTGATGATGCAACCCATGTGGCCAATAAAATTAAAGTAGGACATTTATCCACAAGAATTACCAAGGAGTCTAATACAGATGAACTCAATGAACTTAAAAACGTCATTAATGAAATGTTGGAAAACCTCAATGCTAATATCAATAATATTTTAAGTGTTCTATCTAGTTATGCCACTTACAATTATTTGCCACAAGTTGATACAAAAGGTATTGAAGGAACCATTTTAAAATTATGTACCAATGTAAATATGCTAGGAGTTGCCACCACTCAAATGTTAACCAGTAACAAAAGTATTGGTCTAGGACTTAAAGGCAGTGCGGATATATTGGTTTCCAATGTAAACCATTTAAATACAAACGCCAATTCAACTGCTGCTTCTATTGAAGAAACAGCAGCAGCTCTTGAAGAAATAACTGCAACTATCATAAGTAATAATGAGAGCATTAATAAAATGTCAGAATATGCAAAACAAGTAACCTCTGCAGTTCAAAAAGGTGAATCTTTAGCAAATGAAACCACTGAAGCCATGGAGAGTTTAAATGAACAAGTTACCTCTATAAACGATTCAATTGTATTAATTGACCAAATCGCTTTCCAAACAAATATTTTATCCCTTAACGCAGCAGTTGAAGCAGCAACCGCAGGTGAGGCAGGAAAAGGTTTTGCAGTAGTTGCACAAGAAGTAAGAAACCTTGCAAACTCTTCAGCCCAAGCAGCAAAAGATATTAAAACACTTGTATCCTCAGCAACCACAACATCAAAAGAAGGAAAAGAGATTTCAAAAGCTATGATTGAGGGCTACGATGACTTAAAGGATAAAATAACACAAACAAAAAATATCATTGATTTAGTAACAAAAGCCTCAAGAAAACAAGACAGTTCTATGCAAGATATTAACAATGCTATTTCAAATCTGGATAAAAATACACAAGAAAATGCTTCTGATGCTAGTTCTATTTCTTCTATGTCAAAAGAAGTGCAAGACTTATCAAATAAATTAATTCAAATAGCAAGTTCCAGTACATATAATAAAAAAGCTCATTTACAAGTTTCTGATATGGACTTTTCAAATAAGCTAAACAGCTTAAAACTTGATCATATTACCTTTAAAGAAGAATCTTTTTTAAACCTTGTTAATAAGGAAGCCTATAGCATACAAGAAAGCAATGAAACAAGTCTTGGGAAGTGGATTGAAGCTTCTATTTTAAATAAAGAAAACTATGTTCAAGGTGAGCATTGGGAAGTCCTAGTAAAGAATAATAGCTTAACGCATGAAAAAATAAAGCATTATCTAGAATTAAATAAGAACAGCGCAAGTAACGAACAACTGCTAGCAGTAAACAATGAAATTCAAGAAGCCAGTAGTTTAATTTTTGAAGCATTAGACACAAGTAAAATAATGAATTGTAAAGAAGGATAAACATGAAAAGAATTGCAATAATCGATGATGAAGAGCTAATATTAGATTCGCTTAAACAGTATTTATCAAGAAGTAAACGTTTTAAAATAGATGTTTTTTCCAACCCACAAGAAGCACTTAAAGAGGTGCTAAGGGCTAAGTATAAACTTATTGTATTGGATATTATGATGCCAGAGCTTAATGGAATAGATTTTTTAGAAAAGGTTAAAAAAGAAGTACCTCAAACAAAAGTAATTATGATGACTGCTTATTCAACTTTAGATAAGGCAATTTCTTCTAAAAAAATTGGGGCAGATGATTATTTAACAAAACCTTTTGTTTCTTTAAGAGATGTAGAAAACAAAGTATTAGATTGCCTAGAAATACATTAATGTACAAAGAAGAATTTATTGATTTATTATTAGATAATAGCAATGACTTAGTACTTTTATTTGATGAAAATAAGCAGCTTTTATTAAGCAATAACAGTTTTAATAAACGCTTCAACTTTAAGCTTTTATTTAAAAATAAAAAAGAAATAAAAAAACATTTTCCGCCTAAAACAAATGGACAATATCTCAATGCTTATTCAATAAAAAGCTGGTTTGATTTATTGCTTGCAAAAAATAAGAACTATAATTTAATTCTTGAGCAAGAAAATAAAACATATGAATTCAAAATAAAAGCCATTAAAAATAATGATTTAAGCATTGTTATTTTGAAGAATATCTCTAAAATAAACAGCCTAAGAAAAAAACAAATAAGACGTATTAAATTAGAATCCATTGGAAAAATGTTTGCTGGTATGAGTCATGAAATAAATACCCCCTTAACCATTATGAAAAATAATCTTGAACTCTTAGAATTAGAACTTGAAGAAAACAGTAGTATTAATAAACAAAACAAACATCATATTGATTCTATTAAATCAAGTATCACACGTATGGAAAGTATTGTTAGAAACAGTAATGAATTGGTTAAAAAAAGCCCTGATCAAAAAAAGAACTATAATTTATATGCGGTGCTTATTCAATCTTTAAATTTATTTTTTCATCACAGTAAAAATCACATGAATATATTCATTAATAATAACGCATTTTCCTTGGATATGAAAAAGAATGAAGAAAAAATATTTTTTGAATTTAACAAAGACAAAATTGAGCAAGTTATCCTTATCCTATTAAGTAATGCTTACGATGAGTTTTTTAAAAGTAAAAAAGATCTAAAAAAAAGAGCTTTAAATATTTTTATCTATCAAAATGAAAAAGGAATCTTTCTTATTTTTAGAGATAATGCAGGCACTGGTATCAATGAAGACATTATTCATCAGATATTTGAACCCTTTATTAGTACTAAAGATTATTCAGGCATTGGATTAGGATTAAATATTGCTCAAAAAATCATCAAAGAACATAAGGGAAATATAAAAGCATACAATCAAAAACAAGAAGCTGTTTTTGAAATTCGCTTTTAAATTACTCTTTACTCGTTTTTATTGCCAAATGTAAATCTTTACTGTTTTCATAAATCGCAATTAAATTAGGGCTTAGGGATTCGTATTTTATCGCTAATTCTTTAATAATACTTTTTTGAGTCTTAATATTTGCACTTAACACTGTCACATTATTGGGAATGTCTTTACATATAAGAGCTGCTAAATTTAAGTAAGAAGAAGAATCATCTTTTATATGCAGCTCTTTATGTTCAATACTATCATCTTCATATTCTATATGCAAAGAATACGAAAAAGAACTGTATTCTTTTTCACTTTGTTTAAGCTTACTTAGTTCCAAATAATAAATGGGGTAAGTCAAATTATTAAAATACGTTCTAATGCATTTTGTATTTTTTTTAATGTATGTTTTGTGTATAATTTTTTTTGTCATTTCACTTCTTATTAATCTATATTATATATACAATATCATATCTGCGTCACAGTTTGCGTCACAGAAAAGACAAATTTACAAATTTATTAATTCTTGAAATTTCAATAGTACACTTAGCTTTTATTGACTTTTTTTTTAGTACAATTAGAAAAAAAATAGGCCTAAATTTATGAAAAAAAGTCTTTTACTCTTTATACTGTTTATTTCAAATGCTCTTTTTGCAAATTCCGTGTTAATTAATGAAAACACTTCATTTATAGACCTACTTCCTTCTTCTTTTATTTATATAGACAAAAGTAAAATGAAGAACTTAGAAGAAGTAAAAAATAAAAAACTGTTATTTGTAAAGAATGATAAAAGTGTTTTAAGTTACGGGTATTCTCCTGATTTTAATGTATGGATTAAATTTAGCCTTAAAAATACTTCCAATAAAAGTATTGAAAAAATCTTAGAGTATCAAAATTCATTAACAAGTAATATTGATTTTTTTGATAAGAACAGACATGAAACAGATGGCTTGCTAAATATAAATACTTCAAGGACGAATATTAATCCCACGTTCAAGATTCACTTAAATGCATATGAAAGTAAAACCTATTATTTAAAAGTAAGCTCACATATTACTTCTTTAATTGTAAAATTAAAGCTTTGGCAAGAAGAAGATTTTTATTCACAAGAAATACAACATCAGCTAATTTTGGCTTTATTTTTTGGTGCTATGTTAATTTTAGCTATTTACAATTTATTTATTTATTTTTTCACAAAAGACATCTCTTATTTTTATTATGTTTTGTATGTTTTAGGAATTGTAATACATCATTTAATGTATGTGGGTATGGCAAATATTTATCTTTTAGAAGCATCCTTCCTTCCTATTGTAGTAAACTTAGCCTCAGCCATTGTCTCTTTTCCTATTTTTGCATTGGCACTGTTTACAAAAAAATCCCTTAATATTAAAAAATACAGACGCTTAAATTTTATTTTAAATACTTTTTTAATACTTATTCCTTTATCTGTTTTGATATTTGTATTAAGTGACTCTTATGACAAATACAGAAATATACTCAATTTACTCTTATTAATATACTTGGTTTTTATTACTATTTATTCTGCTATTAAAAAAGTACGTGCAGCTTATTTTATCTTGTTTGGCTGGTTCTTAATTGCTCTTGCTATTGTTTTAATGTTTATCTCTAGTTCAGGCTTATTCGATTTTTATGAATATTTTCCATATATGATTGAATCCATGCTCTTATGTGAAGTAATTATATTTGCTATTGCCTTAGCAGATAGAATTAATTATTTGCAAAAAGATAAAGAAGAAGCGAAAAACAGGCTCATTACTCAACAAGAAAATGAAAAATATCGCTTAGAAATAAAGGTGAATGAAAAAACGAAGGATCTAAAAATTGCCTTAAATGAAAAAGGTTTATTATTAAAAGAATTAAATCACCGTGTAAAGAATAATATGCAAACCATAGTATCTTTAATACGTCTTCAAAGTGATGAAATAGAAGATGAGAATACAAAAGATCTTTTCCTTACTATACAAAATAGAATCTCTGCAATGAGCCACTTACATGAACTTTTATATACACAAGATAATATTTCTTATATTAATGCTTATGAGTATTTTGACATTTTAATTAATGAATTAAAAGATTCTTATTCTAATAATATAAACATTCATT
>CAJXWI010000172.1 GCA_913062735.1 uncultured Arcobacter sp. | reverse complement strand
ATAAGTGCCTCGTACTTATAAATACTTTGATCTTGGCAAGAGACAATCTTTTGTAAATAAGGTTCTACTTTTTTTTCATTAATATTGTATTGTAAGGTTTTAATTAAATTTGTTTTATTATCTTGTTCATTAAAAAAATGAGGATCAAAATATGCAAATTCACTGTAATTCATTTTTGCATTACTTAGTGCTTTTTCTGCATAAATTCTTAAATCTTCTATTTTTCCTTTTGTGCATCCTATGGTTAGGTTAATATTGATAGAATTGTCTTTATCTAAGTAAAAATCACGTTCTTCAATTTTTAAAAGAATAATGTCTTTGATTTCTTGAATTTTTTTAAGGCTTAAATTGGCCTGTATTTTAAATTCAAAGACGTCAATATATAAATGCTTAAGTTTATATGTAACAATTTTATTGAGTGTTTTTGGAATTTCGTTTTTTACAATTTCATTAAGCAATTCGTGGACTTGTGAAATAATTAAATCACCATTTTTATATCCATAAACATAATTTATGTCTTTCATATATAAGATATCAATTAAAAAAAGAGTATGAGTATTATTTTTATTTTTTAGATATCTTAAGCTTTGTAACAATACTTCTCCTACTATTTATATAATATTATTTTATATTATAGTAATTTAATCTTAAGAATTGTATATTCTCCATATGTATTTAAATAATAACTGTGTTTTTTTAATAATTAGTAAGTAATATACTTCAAAAAGATGGGTATTTTACTTTATTTATTGTGTTGTTCTTTAAGTATCTTAGAACTATCTTTGTTTTTTTTATTTCAAACATGATAATTATAAGGACTTGTATTATCCCCTTGTTTTTATTTTGTAGACAGATTACGTTTTTTGTTTTTATTTATAATGTATACGTAAAGTTTGAACACAGATATTTAAAATATAAATAAAAAGTACTTTGCTTTTTACCATATTACAAATAATACATAAAAGTATGATAATATACGAAATCAATTAATGTATATTAATAGAACAGTTAAAATTAAAAGGTTACACGTGGAAGAATTTATAAAAGAATGGGGTTATCTTGCCTTATTCCTATACTCATTTGGCGGAGGTTTTGTTGGTTTAGTAGTTGCAGGCGTTTTATCTTTTGCAGGTGATTTAAATATTTATATATGTATAGCAGTTGCGGCAACTTCGAATTTCTTAGGAGATCAATTTTTATTTACTCTTGCTCGTAATAATAAAGCCTATGCAAAAGAAATGATGGGTAAATATGGACGTAAAGTAGCTTATGCTCATATTTTAATGCGTAAATATGGCTCTCCTGTTGTTTTTATTCAAAAATATGTATATGGAATTAAAACGATTATTCCTTTAGCAATGGGATTAACCAAATACAATCCTAAAAAGTTTTTAGTATACAATATATTTGCAGCCGCTTTATGGGCGTGTGTTGTTGGATACGCTTCTTATATGGTTGGAGATATTGTATTAAGTGCTGCTGATGAGTTTAAATACATTGGAATTGGAATTTTAGCAGTAATCATTGTAAGTATTTCATACTTCTTTAAAAAAATATAAAAGGATTTATTATTACTTCATTTAACAGCTTAGACATAAGTAAAGAGGCTTTGGATAACCTAGCTTCTTTGCAATATGAAAAAATGACAGAAATTCAAGAAAAGTCCTTACCTTTAATTATTGAGGGCCATGATGTTATTGCTCAAGCAAAAACAGGTTCAGGAAAAACGGTATCTTTTTCATTGCCTATTATTTTAAAATTAAATGTAAAACACTTTCGTGTTCAAAGTCTTATTTTAGCACCTACTAGAGAATTAGCAGCACAAGTTGCAAATGAGCTAAGAAAACTTGCACGTTTTAGACACAATGTGAAAATTTTAGAATTATGTGGGGGAGTAGCTTATAGACCCCAAGTACATTCTTTGTTTCATGGGGCTCACATACTAGTTGGAACGCCAGGACGTATTCTTAAGCACTTAAGTGAAGAGAATATTAAATGCGATGATATCAATACCTTAGTATTAGATGAAGCAGATAAAATGCTTGATATGGGTTTTTTAGAAGATATAGATAAGATTATCGCTTATTTGCCAAAAGAGCGACAAACCTTGCTCTTTTCTGCTACTTTTGAAGATAATATTCAAAGTATTGCTAATAATATTTTACGTAATCCTAAAAGAATTCAAGTTCAAAGTACACACAATCAAAGCATTATTAATGAACAGTATTATAAAACAAGTGATGAAAGTAAAACACCTTTAATCTCAACAATTATTTCTTCTTTTAAACCAGAATCAATTTTAATTTTTTGTAATACAAAAATTAAGTGTGATGAGTTAGCAGATGATTTATATGATTTAGGGTTTGATGTAATTACTTTGCATTCTGATTTAGATCAAAAAGACAGGGATGAAGTTTTATTAATGTTCTCAAATAAATCCTATCCTATTTTAATAGCAACAGATGTTGCTTCAAGAGGATTAGATATTGATGATATTTCATTAGTGATTAATTATGATATTGCTAATGATGAGAAAGTACATACTCATAGAATAGGAAGAACAGCAAGAGCTGGTAAAAAAGGAATGGCAATTTCTTTATGCAATCATTATGATGAAGAAAAAATGCTTGATTTTAATGAAATTCTAGAAAAAGAGACTATCTTTTCTGATTCTTCTTTATTAGAAGATGATCTTTCTTTTAAATTAGATGCTCCTTTTAGAACTATTTATATAAATGGTGGTAAAAAGCATAAGGTTAGAGCAGGGGATTTATTAGGTGCTTTAACTGGAAGTATAGGTTTGGGAAAAGATGATATTGGAAAAATCAATATCTTTAATTTTTCTTCTTATGTAGCTATAAAAAAAGATGTTTTTGATAAAGCCTTAAGTGGTTTAAATGATCAAAGAATTAAAGGTAAATACTACAAAGCATACGGAAGATAAGCCTTGGGCTTATCTTTATTATTGTTTTAAAATATGAACATCTCTTTGTGGAAAAGGTATGGTGATTTTATTATCATCAAGGGCTTTTTTCGCATTTTCTTGAATTCCAAAATACACATCCCAATAATCTTCACATTTACACCAAGGCATCATTAATAAATTTACAGATGAATCGGCTAAAGCATTAACCCCAATTGATGGAGCAGGGTCTTTTAATACTAATTCATGATCATTCATCATTTTTAATAATACTTCTTTTGCATCATCAATAGAAGAATCATAAGAAATTCCAACTTCTAAATCAACTCTTACGGTTCCGTTGGCCGAAATATTGGTAATCGTATTTGAAGAAACAGCTGAGTTTGGTAAAATAATTGTTTTATTTTGGAAGGTCGTTAAAATAGTATTAAAAATTTGAATTTCTTTTACAATTCCAAGTGCTCCTTGTGATTCAATTAAATCTCCTACTTTATAAGGTTTAAAAATGAGTAATAAAACGCCTCCTGCAAAATTCGATAAAGATCCTTGCAGTGCTAAACCAACAGCTAAACCGGCAGCTCCAAGTACGGCAATAAAAGAAGTAGTTGCAATTCCTATCATTGATGCAACAGAGATAAAAAGTAGAACTTTTAATACCCAAGAAAGCAAACTTTTTGTAAAAGGAATAAGTGTCTCATCAACTTTTGCTTTTTTCATTACTTTTGATGTCATATTTGTAAAAACACCTATTAACCATAAACCAACTACGAGTACAATCACTGATAATATTAACTTAGGTGCGTAATCCATAGTTAAAAGTAAAATTTCGTCAAAATATTCTTCCATTATTTTTCCTTTAAAATAAGTTATTTCATTATTTGAATAACATAATAACAAAAGATAACTTCATTTCAAGGTTTTAACTTTTATGTATAAATTTTCCTTATGCTATTTTATGATAAAATACTTTCAAATTTAAAGGATACTTATGGCAAATGCTAGTGCAAGACATATATTGGTAACAGATGAAAATCTATGTAAAGAATTAAAAGAAAAAATAAATTCAAAAGAAACAACTTTTGAAGCAGCAGCTTCAGAATTCTCAACATGTCCTTCAGGACAAAGTGGTGGTGATTTAGGTAATTTTACTCCTGGTCAAATGGTTCCTGAGTTTGATGTAGTTGTTTTTAATGAAGCAGTAAATGAAGTTCACGGACCTGTTAAAACAGATTTCGGTTTTCATTTAATTGAAATTACTTCAAGAGAAGACTAGAAATAAAAGAGAATAAAAACGCTTTTATTCTCTTTTTCTATGGTATTATGTCGCTTTTAAAGGATATAAATGCAAAAAGCTACTGCACGACACATACTGGTTAAACAAAATAAGCTAGCAAGCAAGATTAAAAAAGAAATACTTAATAATACGCTTACTTTTGAAAAAGCAGCAAAAAAATATTCACGATGTTCTTCCAAAAAATCCAATGGTAATTTAGGTACTTTTTCCCAAGGTGAAATGGTAAAAGAATTTGATGAAATTGTTTTTAAAGAATCCCTAAATACCTTGCATGGTCCCGTTAAAACTCAATTTGGATTTCATTTAATAGAAATTACTTCACGCTATTAAACAAAAATATTAAAAAGAATTTCTTTTAGTTCTAATTTCATTTTATTAGATATTGTCTTTTTATTAATATACAAGAAAAAAGGAACAGTATTAGACATAGACTGTTTTAAACGCTTTCTTAAGGTTGATACTTCATCCAATAAAATAAGACTTTCTCCATCAAAAAGTTTAAAATCTTTTGCTAAACCCAAAGAAAAAGAAACTATTTGATAGGAAATGAAGCGGTTCTCATTTTCATATTTTGAAATAAAATCATCAAGTGCATCTTGAAGTTTGATTCTTCTTAAGGGCGTTATATAACCAAAACTCTCTCTAAACTTATAGCGTTCAGGGGTTGAGAAATTTAATACTTTATAAAACTCATTTAGATTTTTCCAAGAAGATGAGAAAACTCTTTTCCCAAAGAGAATTTCTTCAAAACATAAAAGATATTTTTTATCATCTTGTTTCAGCACTTCTTTATTTTTAATATCAAAATATTCTTGTTTTAACAAGGAAATAAGCCAATTTTCATCCAACATAGAAATAATATCGAGTTTTTTTTCTTCATTTTTTTCTTGATGAAATGTCCATAACATTGCAATATTATCTGATATCTTAGCGCCTACTTTTTTGTGTTCTCTAAAATATTTTCTAGAAACAAAATAAATTACATTTTCTAATAATGCATCTGTTTTAGAAATAGAGAAATTATAAATTACTTTTTTATATAAATTAAATCTCATTTCAAGCATGTGCTCAATATCCATAAGCCCCATATCAAAAAAACACATTTCAAATTGATTATTGTTTTTAACAAGTACAGTATGTTTGGTTATTCTGATATGATCATTTGGAGCTCCTATGTAACCAGAAGCTACCATATCTCTATTAATATAATCTAACCTATCTGCATCAATGGTTCCAGATACCAGTGAGTGTAAAACCTTAAAATCAAAACCATAAGATTCTTTCTCTTCTAAAATGAGTTTTACTATTTTATGAATAAGCTTTAAATAAGACTTATTGGATATTTTTTCATGTTTTAATTCATAATCAAAGAGAGTATCTACAAGAATATTTCCTATTCCTTCGTGTAATACGTCTTCTTTATTATTGGTTACTTCTTCATAAATATTTCTAAACTGAACTTCTTCTTCGCCATTTTTAGTACTTTTCATATAGAGTTTGTTTAAGGCATTTTCTACTTGATGAGAAAAAGGTAAATGTCCTACGTCATGCAATAATCCAACCAATCTAAGGGCTTGTAAGATAATGATATAGGTGTTTTTTTGAGCTTTGTTTTTTGTAGGAATCAAAAATTGAAATAAGGCTTTATTTTCAAAATACGCAAGACTTTCATTCAAGGATATGTCAAGGTTCTCTTCTTCTATAATTTCATTCAGGGCATTTTTAATATTTCTTAAAAAATCATTTTTATCGTCTTTTCTTGCATTAAGTAAGGCATTTTTTAACATATAGGAACTTAGGTGCATGGTTCCAAGGGAGTGAATATAACGTCTGG
>CAJXWI010000171.1 GCA_913062735.1 uncultured Arcobacter sp. | reverse complement strand
TGCAAATGGTGATGCACTGTTAGAATTAATGAGAAGTGGTGAAGTACATGTATCTATGGGTTGGGACAATGGTGGTTGGAAACTACATAAAGAAAATCCAGATATCGACTTTGTTGCACCAAAAAGTGGAGCTCTAGGTTGGATAGATACTTTTACAATTCCTGCAAAAGCTAAAAATGTTGATGGTGCGTACAAGTGGATTAACTTTATGTTAGAAGCTAAAAATGCAGCTTACTTTACAAATAAAGAGAGTTATGGAACTGCATCTAAAGGTGCAAATGAATTTCTAAGCGAAGAAATCAAAGCTAACTTTGAGAGATCTTACTCAAAAGCTGATTTAGATAATATCAATTGGTATCCACCAGTACCAGCAAAAATTGAGAAATTAGAAGGTAAGTTATTAGACAAAATTAAAGCTTCAAAATAAGAAAAGAGGGTTAGCCCTCTTTTTCAAATTTATGCAATATAAATAGCGTTTCTATTGCATAAACTTGTTTAGTATAACAAAGGGACAGAATGAAGAACGTATTAGAAATAAAGAAGTTGCAAAAACAATTTGCCGATCATAATGCAGTAAATGGCATAGATTTTGTTGTAGAAGAGGGGAAATTCTTTTCTATATTGGGTCCATCGGGATGTGGGAAAACGACTCTTTTACGGATGATTGCTGGTTTTTTAGAGCCAAGTTCTGGTTCTATTTTAATAAGAGATGAAGAAATGATTGGAATTGCTCCAAATAATCGTCCTGTAAATTTGGTTTTTCAAAATTTGGCACTTTTCCCTATGATGAATGTAGAAGAAAACATTGCTTTTGGACTTAGAAGAAAAAAGCTATCAAAAGAAATAATAAGTAAAAAAGTAAATGATATTTTGGAAAAAGTTCATTTAAAAGGTTATGGTAAAAAAGAAGTTACTCAGTTATCAGGAGGTCAAAGGCAACGTGTTGCAATTGCTCGCTCACTAGTACTAGAACCTTCTATTTTGCTTCTTGATGAGCCCTTAGGTGCTTTGGATTTAAAACTGCGTGAAACAATGAAAATTGAACTTAAAAAACTTCAAGAAGAATTTGGAACTACTTTTATTTATATTACCCATGATCAAAGTGAAGCGTTAGTAATGAGTGACAAAGTAGCTGTTATGAACAATGGATCTTTTGAACAAATTGATACACCAAAAAACTTGTATGCTAACCCAAAAACATCATTTGTTGCTGGTTTTGTCGGAGAATCAAATATTTTTTTAGGAAAACATCTTAAAAATGATGCAGTTGTTCTTAACAATTCATTAGAGTTAAAAGTTACTTGTATAGAAGAAATATCTGAAAAGTGTAAAGTATATATAAGACCAGAAGCAATTATTTTAATGCCTGAAGCTAATTTAGAAGACCTAAATCGATTTACCTTAGACATTAAAAATATCTTATTTGATGGTTCAAATACAAAACTTTTAGCCAATATTCATAATACTCAAGAAGAAATTCAAGTATCACTTCCACAAAATAGACAGTTTTCTCATATAAAAGTAGGAGATACTATAGAAGCAGCCGTACATTTCAATGACTGCAAAACATATAGGGCTTAATATGAAAAATGCAACATCTTTAGGTTTTTATGTTTTTTTAGTTCCTATTATTTTATGGTTAGGGCTTTTGATTGTTATTCCACAAATTGAACTTTTAATCATGTCTTTACGTTTTGAAAATGATGATGAAATAATGGTTTGGAGTTTTGAGAACTATAAAGAGTTTTTTAACAATGATATTTACTGGTTGACTTTTTTAAGAACAGCTATGTATGCTATTTTTGTTACATTCTTAACCTTTATTATCACTTTTCCAATTGCTTTTTATATTACGAAAATAGTAAATAAACGCTACAGCGCTTTTTTAATTATTCTTTTGCTTTTACCTTTTTGGGTAAGTGAACTTGTTCGTGTTTATGGATGGACTATAATTTTAAGAGAAAGTGGAGTTATTAACTATTTTTTACAAGGCATGGGACTTACTACTTCTGGTATCGAGCTTTTATACAATGATGCTTCAATGATTATGGGTCTTGTATATACTTCAATGCTATTTATGGTGGTACCTTTAATTTCTTCTTTAGAAGGAATGGATGATTCTTATATTGAAGCTGCTCATGATTTAGGCGCTTCAAAACTTACAATCTTTTTCAAAATAGTAATACCTTATAGTGCCTCGGGAATTGTGTCTGGTTCTATTGTAGTATTTATGTTAACACTTGGAAATTATTTGACCCCTAATTTAATGGGAGGTAAAAATTCTTTATGGTTTACGGAACAAATCTATAATGAATTTATTGCTTCTTTAAATTGGAATCAAGGTGCAGCTTTTGGATTTTTACTTTTGGCTTTATCCTCTTTTATTATTTGGTTAGGTCTTAAACTTACCAAACAAAACCTATCTAAGGCTCTGTCATGATTCGTACCCTACCTAATTCAAAAGCTTATTCTATTGGTTTTAAACTTTATGTTATAGCTTTTTTTATTTTTTTATTTGCACCTTTAATCGTTACATCTGTTTTGGCTTTTAATGATTCTAATTTTCCTTCTTTACCATGGAATGGGTTTACATTAGATTGGTTCATAAGTGATACCGAAGAGCGACTAGGAATATTAAAAGATACACAAAACCTTTTATCTATGTGGGTTTCAGCACAAACTGCTTTTTTTGTATCTATTTTTTCTTTAATTATTGGAACGCTTGCTGCCTTTTTATTTGAGAGAGAAAACTTTAGATACAAGCAGTTTTTATTCTTTTTAGCCCTTACACCTTTAGTAATTCCAGGAGTAATATTAGGTATCTCTTTATTATTATCTGTAAATTCTACAGGCTTATTTTTAGAAGATAATTTTGCTTTGGACTTAGAGATTTTACGTCCTAGTTTCTGGTTGGTTGTACTTGGGCAATTTGCTTTTATTACTACTTTTGTATTATTAGTAGTATCAGCAAGACTTAAAAAGTTTGATAATTCTTTGGAAGAAGCTGCACTTAATTTAGGTGCTACTAAATTTCAAAGTATTCGTTATATAATAATTCCATTTTTAAAACCAGCCTTGATTGGCGCTGGAGCAGTAGCATTTTTAATGAGTTTTGAGAATTTTAATACAACTTTATTTTTAATTGGGTCAGATACAACCTTACCTGTTAATTTGTATTTGCAAGTAAGAGATGGAAGTACTCCTGTTATTAATGCTATTTCATTTTTGCTTATTATGGGTACTTCCATTTTGGCTATTTTAAATTTAATTTTTTCTAAGAAAAGTGCTTAATGGGATTTTACGATACTATAAAAAATAAATCCCACTTAATTGCTGCGCACAGAGGTTTTAGAGCAATTCGCCCTGAAAATACGATGAGTGCTTTTAAAGCAGCTCTTGGAAAATCTGATTTTATAGAATTTGATGTTGCCCTAAGTAAAGATGGAGTAGCAGTTGTAATTCATGATAAAACACTAAAACGAACTTCTAATATCATAAGAAATAAAACTACACATAAAAAAAAGAAAGTACATGATTTCACCTATGACGAGTTATTAGGCTTAGATTTTGGAACATGGTTTATTGAAAAAGATCCTTTTGGTACTATAAAAGATAAAATTATAAAAAAAAGTGAAATCAAATCAGAAAAGATTTTAACACTAAAACAAGTCTTAGAGTTTTGTAAAAAAAATTCATTTTTGGCAAATATAGAAATTAAAGACATGAAAAAAACACCTTTTAACAATAAGGTGGTCAAAGAAATCATCAAAATAGTTAAAGAAATGGCGATGCAGGAAAATGTTCTTTTATCATCTTTTAATCATTCTTATTTAAAAAAAGCTAAGAAGATAGCACCCCTAATACATAGGGCTGCTTTAGTTGAAAAAAAACACCCTAAAAACTTACTTCTTTATCTTAAAAAATTGGATGTTGAAGCCTATAATTGTGAAGATGCAATTGTTAATAAAAAAGTTGTGGCAATGTTAAAGAATGCTAATTATAAAGTAAATGTATTTACGGTGAATGATAAGAAAAGAAAAAAAGAGCTTTATACTATGGGAGTAGATGGAATTTTCACAGATTTTCTAAAGATTTAAAATATCAAGTACTTCATTGCTTTACTTATTTTTTATTCAAAGTATCTAAGAAAGAATATCTTTTAATTATATTAAAGTTATCGTCTTATTAAAATCTAATCTTTATATAAGACTTAATAAAACTTTCCCTATGAATTAAATGTTTCTTCAAGTTCTTTCCATCCATTTGTAAGATGTTCTCGTAGCGCTTTTTCAGCTTCATCAGGATCCCTGTTTAAAATAGCTTCAAATATTTTCTTATGTGCATTATAATTTAGTTCATTTTTCCCTGGATGCATTTTCATATTTTTCCAATAATTAGATAACCAATTTACAAAAGCTTTTTGAATAGCAGGAAATATTGGATTGTTAGGAATCGCATAAAGAATAGAGTGAAATAATACATCTGTAGTATGAAATATATCTGAATCATTTATTGCATTATAGTTAGCTTCTAAAGCCACTCTTAACGCTTTTATATCATCTTTATTCGCATGTATTGCAGCTTCACGTACTAACATTGCTTCAAGCATTAATCGTGTATAAAATAAATTTTTAACACCATCTTCTTGGCTTAAAAGATGTCCTACCATTCCATTAATAGAAGTTAAGGCTGAATCAACATCAGGTTTTCTAGCAACTGGTCTAAATCTAGGTTTTGTTACTATTAACCCTTTACTAGATAATGTCGCAATTGCTTCTCTAACAACGGTTCTGCTTACATTATACTGATTCATTAATTCTCTCTCAGCAGGTAAGGTTTCTCCATCTTTTATATTATTAGATAATATTCTTGCTTCTAGTTGATCTACTAAATAATCAGAAATTCTTCCTTTTTGGGCTGATTCTGTTTTATTCACAATTATTATCTCCTTTAAATTAATGAATTGTACCATAATTATTTATAAATTAAGTTTGGTATAACCATATTAAGAATAGATAATTTATTAAAGGGATTGAAAAATTAATGAATTTGGTATATATTAAATAAGTTATCTCATTATATAGCTCGGTATTTTAGATGTATTTAGAATAATATACTTAGATTAAGCAATATTTAAAAAAAAGTAGTATAAGATGAATTACTAATTTGGTCATACCAAATAGGAGAATTGATTTTATAATTAATATAAATGAATAATTAGCATTCAAGTATATAATTAAAAAACTAAATTTAATTAAGGAAAAAAAATGAAACAAGTAAAACAAATTAGAAGTGTACTATTGGCTATAGGACTTTCTGTAAGTACGGCATTTGCTGCATTCCCTGAAAAAGACATTACATTAATTGTACCATGGTCAGCAGGTGGTGGGACAGATACAATTGCAAGAGCATTGGTTAAAAATGCTAAAAAGCACATTGGTGTAAATGTAAATGTTGTTAATAAAACTGGGGGACAAGGTGTTGTTGGTATGAGTGCAGCCAGACTTGCACGAGCTGACGGTTATACTGTTGGTATGATTACATTTGGACTTAGTACTTATAAATTAATGGGTTTATCAAATCTTAACTTTCGTGATTTTAAATTACTTCAGTTATTAAACCAAAGTGCACCTGCTTTAAGTGTTAAAGCAGATTCTAAATGGTCATCAATTGGTGACGTAGTTAAATATGCAAAAGCAAACCCAGGAAAAGTAACAATTGGACATACTGGTGCTGGTGTTGCTTGGCATTTATCTGCTGCATCTTTAGGTATTAAAAATGGTATTGAATTTAACTTTATTCCTTTTGATGGAGGAGCTCCTACACGTTCAGCTTTATTAGGGGGACATATTGATTTAGCAGCTACAGGAATTGATGAAATGAAACAATTAAAAGAAGCTGGCCAAGTTAGTATTTTAGCAACTGATGATAAAACAAGACATCCTTTATTTCCAAATGTTCCAACACTTGCTGAAGAAGGTTACGCAGCTGACGCTCCTATTCTAGATTGGCGTGGACTTGCATTAGCAAAAAATGTTCCAGCAGACCGTACGAAAGTTTTAGAAGCAGGATTCAAAAAA
>CAJXWI010000170.1 GCA_913062735.1 uncultured Arcobacter sp. | reverse complement strand
CTTGTATGTTAGCAATTGAATGTGATGAAACAAGAATTGATAAAAGAATAGAAACAGGTTATTGTGATTTTAAGGCTAAGTCTTTACCTGAAGCTCTAAAATTAATTAAAGATGCTACAAATGAAAACAGAGTTATTTCTGTTGGCTTATTAGGAAATGCTGCTGAAATTTTTCCTCTTATATTAAAAGGCGATTATTTACCAGATGCTGTTACGGATCAAACATCAGCTCATGATCCTTTAAATGGTTATTTACCTATTTCGTGGACAATGGAAAAAGCAAAAGAGCTAAGAATATCTAATCCTGATTTAGTTGTAAAAGAAGCAAAAAATTCAATGGCCGTACAAGTAAAAGCAATGTTAGGTTTTCATGAGCTTGGAATTCCAACTTTTGATTATGGAAACAATATCAGACAAATGGCCTTAGATGCAGGCTTAGAAAATGCTTTTGATTTCAAAGGATTTGTTCCTTTATATATTAGAGATTTATTTTGTGAAGGTACAGGGCCTTTTAGATGGGTTGCACTTTCTGGTGATCCAGAAGATATTTATAAAACAGATGCAAAAATGAAAGAATTATTCCCCCATAATAAGGGTTTACATACGTGGTTAGATGGTGCAAGGCAAAAGATTCAGTTTCAAGGACTTCCTGCACGAATTTGTTGGATAGGAGCAGGAGATAGAGCAAAAGCGGGACTTGCATTTAACGAAATGGTTAAAAGTGGCGAGTTAAAAGCACCTATTGTAATTGGTCGAGATCATTTAGATGCTGGTTCTGTAACAAGTCCGAATAGAGAAACTGAAGGCATGAAAGATGGTTCAGACGTAGTTTCTGATTGGCCTTTATTAAATGCGCTCTTAAATACAGCAGGAGGAGCTACTTGGGTATCTTTACATCATGGTGGTGGTGTAGGAATGGGATTCTCCCAACATTCAGGGGTTGTAATCCTTGCTGATGGAACGCCCGATGCTGCAAAAAGATTAAAAAATGTTTTAACAAATGATCCAGCAACGGGTGTAATGAGACATGTTGATGCGGGATATGACTTAGCTATTAATAAAGCAAAAGAGCAAAATTTAGATTTACCAATGATGAAAGAATAGGATTAAAAATGTTTAAATTAAATTTAGTACCAGGAAAGTTAACGCTTCAAGACCTTAGAAGAGTAAAAAATGAACAAACTTTTGTTACCTTAGATAAGAGTGCGGAAGACAAAATAGCAGCAGCAAATAAGACTATTTTAGACATAGTTGAAAAAGACCAAACTGTTTACGGAGTAAATACAGGTTTTGGACTGCTTGCTAATACAAAAATTGCAAAAGAAGATTTAGAAGATTTACAAGAAAGAATTGTATTATCTCACAGTGCAGGAATTGGTGAATATATTTCAAATGCATCTGTACGTTTAATGATTTTATTAAAAATAAATTCTTTATCATTGGGATTTTCAGGAATTAGATTAAAAGTCATTCAAGCTTTGATAGATTTAATTAATAAAGAAGTTTATCCTTGTGTTCCTAAAAAAGGTTCAGTGGGTGCTAGTGGAGATTTAGCACCTCTTGCTCATATGGCAGCTATTTTATTAGGATATGGTTATGTTAAATATAACAATGAAATACTTCCTGCAAAAGAGGGTTTAGAAAAAGCAGGCATGAGTACTGTTGTTTTGGGAGCAAAAGAAGGTTTGGCTTTATTAAATGGAACACAACTTTCTACTGCTTTTGCCCTTGAAGGTTTATTTTATGCAGAAGATTTATTTGCATCTGCTGTAGTTGCAGGTTCTATGACAACTGAAGCAGTATTAGGAAGCCGTTCTCCTTTTGATAAACGCGTGCATGAAATAAGAGGGCATCAAACACAAATTGATGCTGCGTCTATGTATGTGGACTTATTAGAGAAAGAAAGTGAGATTTCTTTAACACATGTTAATTGTGACCGTGTACAAGATCCGTATTCTATTAGATGTCAGCCTCAAGTTATGGGGGCTTGTTTAACTCAAATCAGAAACTCTGCTCATACTTTATTAGTAGAATCTAATGGCGTGACAGATAATCCTTTAATATTTGTAAATGAAGGAGATGTTATTTCTGGTGGAAACTTTCATGCTGAACCTATTGCTTTTGCTAGTGATAATTTAGCCTTAGCAATTGCTGAAATTGGAGCTTTAAGTGAGCGAAGAATGGCTTTATTAGTGGATAAACATTTAAGTCAATTACCTGCATTTTTAGTAAATAATGGAGGAATTAATTCTGGTTTTATGATAGCCCAAGTTACTTCGGCAGCACTTGCTAGTGAAAATAAATGTTTAGCCCATCCTTCAAGTGTGGATTCACTTCCAACATCTGCTAATCAAGAAGATCATGTTTCTATGGCTACTTATGCGGGAAGAAGATTAGCTGATATGGCTGAAAATACAGCTGGTATATTAGGAATTGAATTATTAGCAGCTGCTCAAGGTATGGATTTTAGAGCACCCCATAAATCAACAAATAAAATAGAAGCTGCTAAAAAAATCATTCGAGAAGAAGTGAGTTTTTATGAGCAAGACAGATATTTTACAGATGATATAGAAAAAGCTATGATCGTGGTTCGTTCAGGGAAATACAATGATTTTATCAAAAGTGACTTAATGCCAAGTTTTTAAGTTTATAGATCCACAAAGATGGTTTTTTACCATCTTTGTGATAAAATAAATAAAAAATCGCTCAAGGCCCACATGAAACAACCTCTGTTTAAAATCATAAAAGAACATATTATAAAACAAATTCTAAACCATGAATACAAAGAGGGAGAAAAAATACCCACTGAAATGCAACTGCTAGAAGAATTTAAAACAAGTAGGCCTACTGTTAATAAAGCTATTTCAGAATTAGTAATAGAAGGGTATGTTGAACGCTTTGCGCGACTTGGAACCTTTGTGAAAAAACAAATCTCTCAAAGCTCAATATTAGATTTAAAAAATATTGCAGATGAAATAAAAGAAAGAGGGAATACATACTCAAATGTTTTGCTTTGTTTAGAAGAAATTAAAGCCAATGAAGAAATATCAAAAATCTTACATGTAGTAAAAGATCAAAAAATATTTATTTCTAAAATAATTCATAAAGAAAATGATGTTCCGGTACGTTTTGATATACGTTATATTAAACCTTCTTGCGTACCACATTATATAGATCAAGATTTTACAAATACGACTCCTACACAATACTTGCAAAAAGTATGTCCTATTGACAAAGTCGCAAATACCATTGAAGCAGCCTTAGTTAGTCCTACCATTCAAGAGTATTTGGATATTAACGATTTAGAACCTTGTTTATTAATATCAAGAACAGTTACTTCAAATGATGAGATTGCATCTTATTCAAAACTTTATTACCCAAGTTCACGTTATAAATTAAATTCATCGTGGGAAAATACAAACGAGAATTTTTTATAAAATTCCCATTCTCCTAGTTTTTTTTATTTGTATCATTTAGAAGTTTTTTTAATTTTTTAAAGATAAAATACAAAAAGATTAGAGATACTAAAATAATAGCATCAAATTGTATGCTGTTATAATCTTCATGTAAATATGAAAAAATCATACTTCCAACTAAAAATATAACAATAAAAAGAAGGATGTTTTTAATCATTTTTTTTATTCATACATATTTGGCAAATACCTTTAATAATAACATTTTCAATTTTGTAGCCAGGAAGCTCAATATTTGAACGCTCACTTAAACACTCTACTTTTGAACAAAGAGAACATATAAAATGAGAATGAGCATTTTTTTTAATTTCAAAATAGCGTTTTTTATCATTGGATTCAAAAGAATTTATAATGTTTTCTTCTTCAAATTTAGAGATATTTCTATAAAAAGTTGCTTTGTCCATTAACAAATCTTCTTTTATATCTTCATAAGATAAAGGTTTAGAAGTTTTTGCAAAAACTTCTAAGATAGCAACTCTTGCAGAGGTTAATTTTATGTTTGTATTTGATACTAAGGCTTCAATATTTTTCATGCGCAAGTATAACATAAATATCGACTGCAACTAAGTTGCAGTTAAGCTTTTTTTATATATTATTCTTTTTATATATGCACCTTAGTTGCAAAAAAGGACAAGAAAATGAGATTCATATTTATTTCAATATTTTTACTAATAAACACATATGCGTACGATGTCACCGTAAGTATCTTTCCACAAAAATATTTTGTAGAAAAAATCGCAAAAAATAAAGTCAAGGTAAATGTAATGGTAAAACCTGGATTTTCACCTGCTACGTATTCTCCAAAAACTTCTCAAATGAGAAAACTAAACAGCTCAACAATATATTTTTATTTAGGGGTTCCTTTTGAAAATGCATGGTTAGATAAGTTTGCTTATTCAAATAAAAAAATGCTTATGATTGACTCTTCTAAAAACATTAAAAAACTAGAAATGCTTGAACATGAACATCATGAAGAGGAGCAGCATGAAAAACACGAAGAAGAAACTAAGGAAGAGGATCATCATGAAGAACATGAAGAAGAACATCATGAAAAACACGAAGAGGAACACACAGGACTTGACCCTCATACATGGACCGATCCTTCTTTAGTAAAGATTCATGCAAAAAATATCTTAGATGCTTTAATAAAAGTAGATTCAAAAAATACTACCTTTTATACAAAAAATTATAATTTTTTTATAGAAGAATTGTCCCTTCTTGATAATAAAATAAAAGATATTTTAAAAGATAAAAAAGAAAGTACCTTTATGGTTTTTCATCCTTCTTGGAGCTATTTTGCAAAAGCATATCATTTAGAACAAATTGCAGTTGAGAAAGAAGGAAAAGAACCCAAGGTTAAAGAAATCATTGCTTTAGTAAAAGAAGCAAAAGAGCATAATATAAAAACACTTTTTGTAAGCCCTCAGTTCTCACAAAACGCCGCAAAAAAGATTGCAAAAGCTATTAATGGAAATGTTCTTAATGTAGATTCTTTGGCATATAAATGGGATGAGAACTTACTAAAGATCGCTAAAATCATCAAGAATCAACAGTAATGAAAAAAGTAATATTTCTCTTACTTTTTTTACAAGCTTTTGTTTTAGCTTGTGATATCTGTGTTTTATCAACTCCTAAAACTTCTGTTTTAGTAAGCGTAGTCTCTACTAAAACACATATTCAAAAAATAGACTTTGTATGGATAGTATCAAAAGAATTTACCACAAGTTTAAATCAAATTTATGATCAAAATACCAACAAAATATTGGACAAAAATGAAATAGAGAATATCTATAATGCTTTCATTTCTTATGTTCGACCTAAAGATTATTTAACAAAGATTTTTTATTATGAAAATAAAGAAAAAAAAGAACTTGAAAAAAATATCATTTTAGACGATGATGTTTATATAAAAAATGAGCGTTTACATTTAACGTATAGTATAGAACTAAAAAAAGAAATTAAAAATAATTATAAATTGGACATCGAAGTTTTTGATGAGAATCAATATTTTGACTTAAAAATAAGTAAAGAATATTCAAGTTTTAAACACGTTAATACACAAAAAGAAAGTGATTTAAGTGGTATTCTTTTCACAATTTCTACTACAAATATAATTAAACCCCAAGAAGAAAAAGAAGAAATAAAAATTACAGTAAATAAAGAAGATAAAAAAGAACCTTCTTATCTGCAAAACTATTCTTTAAAAATTAAAGAATATTTACAAAATATTAAAGAAGGTAAAGACAATTTGGCCCTAGTATTTTTGCTCTTTGTATCTTTTATTTATGGAATAATTCATGCTATTGGCCCAGGTCATGGGAAATCTTTAGCTTTTTCATACTTTTTAATTAATAAAACATCTGTATCTAAAGCTTTTGCAATATCCCTAGCTACTGCATTCATTCATATTTTAGGGGCTTTTATTTTAGTACTGGTTTCTGTTTTTATTTTGGATTCTTTTTTAAATTCTTTTGTAAATGACTCAATTTACATGCTTACTAAGATTTCAGCTGTGTTAATTATTTTGCTTGCTTTTTTTATACTTTATAATAAGATATACAAAAAATCTTGTTTTTGTATATCTTGTCAAACTCCTAAAAAAGATAATACGAGATCGGAAGAGCACACGTCTGAACTCCA
>CAJXWI010000169.1 GCA_913062735.1 uncultured Arcobacter sp. | reverse complement strand
ATAATTCGCCTTATATCCAAGGAATTATGCAAGCTTTAAAAAAAGAAAAATACACCAGTGTATTGATGCATTTTAGAGGTTGTTCTGGAAAAATAAATAAAACACCTTATGCTTATCACAGTGGAGACACAAAAGATGCCTTGGCTTGGCTTAGTCATATAAAAAAAGAATATAAAACATGTGATATATATTGTATTGCATATTCAATGGGTGGAAATATGTTACTAAAACTCTTAGGAGAAAACAATCCTAATGTAATTAAAGCTGCTGTATCTGTCTGTGCTCCACTTCAATTAGAAATTAGTGCTAAAAGTATAAATCAAGGTTTTGCACGTATTTATCAAAAACATTTATTAAAACGTTTAATTGTTTCTTTGGAAAATAAATACGAACATCATGATATGCAAGCTTATCTTGGAATACAAAAAAAAGAAGTCAAGAAAATAAAAAGCATAGAAGAATTTGATGATGTATATACAGCTAAGATGTATGGTTTTGCATCTGCTAAAGAATATTATGAACGCTGCAGTGCAAGGCAATTTTTAAAAAATATCAAGATACCCACACTTATTATTCAAGCGCTTGACGATCCTTTTATGAAGCCCAGTAATTTACCCAAAACTGAAGAACTCTCTTCTTCTATTAAGCTAGAGCTTTATGAAAAAGGAGGCCATGTTGGTTTTATAGAAGGAAGTATTTTTAATCCTAAATACTTTTTGGAAAAAAGAATAATAAACTATTTTAACAAACAATAATTAATGTTCAAGAGACACTGGAATCGTAATTTTAAACTGAGCCCCTGTATATTCAATATTATTATAAGTGTATTCTTCATTACTTACTTCTAAAGAGCCATGCATATGTTTTGATATAATTTCTTCACTCATATACAAACCAACTCCTGTTCCTGATGATTTATGTTTTGTTGTAAAATAAGGTTCAAATACTCTGTTCAAAATTTCTTTTTCTAAACCAAAAGCATTGTCTTTAAAAAGAATAATAACATCCTTGTTTTCTTTATATGCACGTATAAAAATATATTTTTTACCTTTTTGCTTACTTTTTAATGCATCTTTTGCGTTGTTAAGAATATTAAGAAATACTTGCACCAATTCATTCTCAAGTGTAAACAATCGCACATCATCTATTTTTATTATTATTTCAATATCATCATTTAAAAAAGGTGCCAATAACAAATGTTCATTATTAGAAAAAATACTTTCTAAGTTAAACCACAGTTTTGAATTACTTGATTTAAAAAAGTTCCTAAAAGTATCTATTGTTTTTGATAAATGTTGCGTGGTATGATTTATCTTGTCCATGCCTTCAATTAAATCTTCTTTTTCTAATAAATTCATCTCATTTTTTAATTTAATACCTGTAGCAATTAAAGAGATGACACTTAAAGGCTGTCTCCATTGATGCGCAATATTACCAATCATTTCTCCCATTGAAATCATTTTTGACTGCTGTAAATACAGTTTACTTTGTTCGATTTTTTGCAGTTCTAAATTTTTTTGTTCTGTAATATCTTCAATAACCAAAATAGTATAATTCTCATCACCTTGCTCATCTTTTGCTTTTTTTGCAGAAAGTTTTACCCATATCATTTCTTTGTTTTTTAAAATATATCTTTTTTCTATTGTAATATCTTCGAAATCATTGGAATAAAGATCTACATTAAATTCATGTGATCTAAATAAGTCTTCTTCATAGGTCATTTTTTCATAGTCATTTTTTGCTAACTCTTTAATACTCATAGCAAAAATTTCACAACATTTTTTATTGGCAGTAATAAATTCTTTATTTTTACTGTTTAAAAGAATCATTCCAACGGCTGCTTGCTCAAACATAATTCGAAACAGTTTTTCACTCTTTTTTCTTTGTTTAATTTCAAGTTTTAATTTAGCATTACCATTCAAAATAATTGCTAATATACCTAAGAAAATAAGAATAGAATATCCTATATAAGTGTACTCTATTGTGTAAGATTTTGAAGAAAACCATTTTGATTTAATAGAATTAATATCCTTTTGTGTCATTAAAGCAAGCGTTTTATTAATAATACTTAATAAAATTTCATTGTCTTTTTGTAAGCCAAAAGATATTTTCAAAGGTTCAAAGGGTGTAGGTGCTGCAATTTTAACATTGGAATATCCTGAATGCAAAATCTGATAATTAGCAATAAGAAGTACTCCAATATAAGCATCAACTTGTGAAAAAGAAAGTGCTTGTATAGCATCATTTGTATTTTCAAATACTTTTAATTTAATCTTGGGGTATTTTTCTTTAAGAATATTCAAGGCACTAAAGTTTTTTTCAATCGCAATGGTTTTGCCAAATAAATTATCAAGACTTTGCACAGAATTATCTTCATTTCTAGTATAAATTACTAAAGGAGGCTCAACATACGCTTTTGAGAAATTCAAAAATTTCTCTTTTTCTTTTGTTTTTGTTACCGTTAATAAAATATCAAGCTCATCAGAATTTTCCATCATCGCAAGCGCATTTTTAAAAGGAATGTCCCACAGGTACTTAATACTTAAACCGGTTTTATTGGCAATATAATTCAAATATTCAGTAGAAATTCCTAAAACTTTTTTTCCATCCATAAAATGAAGGGGAGCTAAAGAAGAAACACGTGCTTTAATAATTGGATTCTTTTTTATCCATTCTACTTCTTCATGACTTAAAAAACCATGATTGTGCTCATACAGAATATCTTCAAGATCATAGTCATTTTGTATTAAGCCTATTACATTATAAGAATGTTTAATAATACTTAATTTATCTTCTGAAAGTTTTGTAGAAAGTGTTTTATTATTAAGAGAATGTTTTTTTAGCTGTTCTCCTTCATAAATCAATTCTTTTAGCCTTAGTTTTTGGTAATTATGATGTTTATAAATAAAAGCTGCTGTTTCTTCTATATGATTAAATGCATATTTAAAACCCGCAATACTGCTTAAATAAAATTCTCTTACTAACAAAGGATTTTCATTTGCATATTTATGACTCGTATATAAAATATTATCATAAAAATCAAAACCATAATCTTTGGGATTAAATACATTAACTTCTAAAGCATACTTATTTAAAATATGTAAATCAATGCCTTTATATGCCACAATAATATCTGCTTTTTTACTAATTAAATCTTCTATCTCATAGTTTTTTTCTTCTAGATTAAGATCATTAATATCTATGTTATTTGAAGACAACATAAGTTTTAGTATTGCCTTATCTCTAAGTTTGTTTTGAAGGTATATTTTTTTTCCTATAAAATCTTTTAAGCTACGTATATTTGCATTTTTAAGGCTAAGGAATATTAAAGGGGAGGATTCAAATAGTGCAGATAATAAATAAATATCTTTATTTTGTGATTTATGAATAAGTAAAGAACTACTTCCTAAAGAAAAATTTATTTTCTCTTTCAAAACTGCATTTAAAGAATCGTTTTCTTCATTAAGAGAAACAAAATCTATGTCTAGGTTTTTGTTTTTGTAAAAGCCCTTGTGTTTGGCCATATAAAAACCAGAGAAATGAAAAGGATTATTTTTATTAATATTAATTGAAATTTTTTTAACTTTATCCTTTTCATTCGCATTTACATTAAGAACAAGTAGCAGAAGCACTGCTAAGGTATAAAAACAAGAACGCATTATAAGCCTTTAAAATAATATTATTCTGCACACTCAATATTGGAGGCAGTACTTAAAAAAATATCTTATATAATTTTATAAAAATTTAATAAAAAGAGAGATCTACATCTTCTTCATTGTAAATAGAAATATATTTTTTTTCATTTTTTTTCATTCTATATGAAAGCAATAAATGTACAATATTGTTTTTTATATAGCTTTCATTCTTTTTATATATTGCCCAAAAAGTATCATTGTAAGAATAGGAGTAATTATAAACAAGAACATAATTATTAAGTAAGTTCTGCTCTAATTCTTCATAACCTACCTCATTCATAGACGAACCAGTAGAAGTTTTTTTCATAATTTTACATTGGCATAAACCAAAAAATATTTCAGATGAAATTAACTTCGTAATTTTTTCTTCTAAAGATTCTTTATTGTACTCATCATTAATTAAAATATTCTCAATTATGTTTGAAATATTTTGATTTACATCGTAACGAATTAATATTTCTTCATTTTTAAAAAAATTACTCATTAAACTTTGTCCAAAAATAAGCAACTCTTCATTGTTGAATTTATTTTCTAAGGAATTTTTATCTAAGTATGTACAGGCATTATTGATTAAAAGTTCATTGTAAATTTCCATATATTCATCTTTAATAAGCGTATACACACAGATTTTTTCTGAGATAAAATATTGTCGTTGAGAATTATCCAGATACTTAGCTCCTAAAAATGAGTAATACAAAGCAATGGTAAGATGTATTTTAGAAAAACTAGAAATCAAATGAGAGGCTGTATTTTCGCTGTTTAAATAAGAAGTTATTTGATGAATATATTCTTCAATATCATGAAGTTCTCTTTTTGCAATTAAGGCATTTAAAATTAAGTCAATGACTTTTAATTTATAATCTTCATAATAATCATTTTTTACTCTTTTTACACGAAGTAATTTATCCAATAAAATCAAGGCTTGGTTTTTATTTATACCCTTTAAAAATAGAATCAATTCATGCAAAATAATAATATCACTGTGAAGTAAAACAGGTTTATTAAGGATTATTTCTAATAAATCAGTATAAGACATTTTTAACGTAGGATCATATAAATAAACAAGGTTTTGGAGTAAGTCTTGTTTAAATTCAAGGACAGAAGTATATTCTTTACTCTCTTTTTGGCAATATTTATTATACACTTCAATAATTTCAATTAAGTCATTAAAATAGTCCTCAGAGTATTTTTCTAGTTTTTTAATCATTAATAACAATAAGTTTGTAACATTGGATAATAAGGTAGGAAAATGATTTGATTCAAAATTATCATCACCTGCTATTAAATAATAACCATCTACTAGTTGGTTAAAAATAAACTTGTAGGTATAAATTATTTCCAAAGGGTCTTTATTTTTTGTAGAAATATAATTAATATTTGAAAAAAGTAATAATAATCGACCTTGAAAAGAACTTAGTTTTTCTATTTTTTCTTCTTTTAATAGAACAGAAAACTTAATTAAATTAATACTTTCTGTCATTAATTCAATAATTTTTTTAATGTTTTTCTTTCGTTTTACATCACTGGAATTAATAATACACAGTTCATTAAAAGAGTCTAACAAAGTCATATAAAATTGAAACGTTAGCTCAAATTCTTCTTCATTCTCAAGTTCATCTTGTAAACGTTTTTCATAAAATCTGAAAATATCAGAAATACCCTTAGATGAAAATTCATTGTACTTAGAAAAGATTTCATAATCTTTCCCGAAACTAAGAAGGTTAACAATACTAACTAATTCTTTGAATTGAAGGGTTGAACTGTCTGAGATGATATTTCTCATTCTTTTTTTGATATTTTTTAGTAAAATAATTTTAAAGGTTTTAGAAACGGATAAAAAAACATATGCTACTCTTAAGTCTATGAGTAGTGGGGTTGTAAAAGAAAGAAAAGGCATCAATTTGCCCGATACAAACATTAAAATGAAATCAATGACAAAGTTGTTGCAATTGATAATAAACCACAGGAAATTAAACAACTAAACACTGTTTCTATAAGCGATCTTAGTCGAAACCCCTATCAACCAAGACAGCATTTCAGCGAGGAAAAACTTGATGAATTAGCTAAAAAAATGCGTAAAAAACGCATGAATGCTGGAGCTATATCTTTTGATAGAGTAGAAGTGAAGTTTAATTTAGATGAAAATGCTAACCCTTTGGGAGTCTTTTTTAAAGAATCTAAAGATGCTAATAAATTGATTGAAGAATTTATGTTGTTGGCAAACAGAAAAGTAGCAGAATTTATTGGCATAACATTAGATAATCACCCTTATATCATTATTTTGATTTTTAGCCAATTTTAAATCAAAAATCAAGATTCATAAACCATGAAAATAATATTCGTAAATCCTGAATCAACTATGAAAACGTTTGGCACACTAGAATATGCATTAGATAAATACTCTGGACAATGGACTTGGAAGCTTAA
>CAJXWI010000168.1 GCA_913062735.1 uncultured Arcobacter sp. | reverse complement strand
AACAAAGTATTAAAAACAAGTATGAAAAAATACAAACATATAGTGAAATAATTGAGAATTACCCTGAGATAATAAGCTCAAAAGAATTCTCCTTACTTTCCATGAGAGAAAGTTTTAAATTGGGAAGAAAAACATTAATTGACTTATTAGATGAAGAGAATAAATATTTTGAAAAACGAAATAAATATTTAGAATACAAATATTTATTTGTATTAGAACTGGCTTCTTTAAAAAAAGAATTAAATGAGTTGGATTTAAAATTTATACAAAAAATGAATGGGTATATATATGAATGAAAACAAGGTAACAATAGAAAGCTCTTTGGTCCACTCTTTCTTGCTTATGACAAGAATGATGAATATGAATATTACTTATGAAGAAGTAATCCACAAAATTGGTTCAAAGGAAAATATTAAAGAAGACGATATTTTATATCTTGCAAAAGATCAATATTCATTAAAAACTAAGAGTATTACACTTAAGCAAAATAAACTTCACAAACAGCCTTTTCCTTCAATTGTAAAACTTAAAGATAATAAATATACCTTAATTTTTTCAATTGAAGAAGATGAATACACAATTTATGATTTTGAAACATCACAAAAAATAAAGTTAAAAGCAGAGAATTTTGAGAAGATTTATGGGGGTAGTCTTATTTTAATAATAAAAGCAGATGATGAAGAAAGCTCAACGATTAAAAACTTTGGTTTGGCTTGGTTTATACGTTCTTTTTTTAAACAAGATAAATTAATTAACCATATATTATTTGCAGCGTTTATTCTTCAAGTTTTTGCACTTATTACGCCATTGTTTACGATGATAATTATTGATAAGGTTTTTAGTTCAAGTGGAACTTCTACTTTGGAAGTACTTATTATTGGTTTATTTATCATTTCAGTCTTTGATTTTATTATTGCTTATAGTAGAAAACATTTATTAAGTCACATGACAGCAGTAACAGACGTAATAATGGTATCCAAATTTTTCAAACATCTAACATCCTTACCTTTGAGTTTTTTTACTTCAAGACAAACAGGAGATGTTGTTGCTAGATTTAAAGAAGTGGAATTTATTCGTAACTTTGTAAGTTCAAGTTTTTTAACGGCCATTATTGATTTTCCATTTGGAATTATATTTTTGATTGTGATGTTTCTATTTTCTCCCTTATTGGCAATGTTTGTTTTAGTTGCAATTGTTTTAATATTTGTTTTATATGGAGTGGCTAGTCCTATTTTAAAAGAAAGATTAAAAAAGAAAGTACAATTATCAAGTGATTCTCAGTCCTATTTATATGACTGTGTAAGTTCAATTGAAACAATTAAATCTATGTCAATAGAGCCTACTGTTAGAAGGGACTATGAAGACAATTTAGCAAAACAAACAAAGCATAATACAAAAACAGATGATATCTCGGGGAATATTTCTCAAATCTCTTCTTTTATTAATAAGTTAACTGTTGCACTTTGTTTGTGGGTTGGGGCATTAAGTGTATTAGATGGAGAAATGACAGCCGGGCAATTAATTGCATTTAACATGTTAGTTGGAAGAATCATGGCGCCAGCTCAACGAATTGCTCAAATGATACAACAAATATATCAAGTAAAGATTTCTAGCAAAAGAGTAAAAGAAATTTTTAATATGAACCAAGAGATATCTATCAATGCAAGTAATACTAATTTACCTAAAATGAAAGGAAAGATTGTATTTGAAAATGTGTCTTTTAAATATAAAGATGATTTACCCTTAGTAATTGACAATATGACATTTAGAATTAACCCAGGAGATATTATTGGAGTAGTAGGACGTTCGGGCTCAGGAAAAACAACCTTGACTAGACTTCTTCAACGTTTATATACTCCTACTATAGGTAAAGTTATTATTGATGATATTGATATGTCAACAATAGATCCTAATTGGCTAAGAAGACAAATAGGTATTGTTATGCAAGACAATATACTTCTTAATAAAAGTATAAAAGATAATATTACTTTGGCCAATCCCAATGCTAGCATGGAAGACGTTGAGCGTGTTTGTGAATTAAGTGGCGCAGATATGTTTATTAAACGTTTATCAAAGGCGTACGATACGGTAGTTGGAGAAAAGGGTAGTTTACTTTCTACAGGTGAGCGACAAAGAATTGCAATTGCAAGGGCTTTGATTAATGATCCTAAAATATTAATATTTGATGAAGCTACGTCAGCAATTGATTTTGAAACAGAAATGATTATTCAAAAAAATTTAAAAAGAATTTGTGCGAATAGAACGGTATTAATTATTTCACATAAGGTTTCTGTCTTAAAGATTGTGAATAAAGTGATGTCCTTATACAATGGGAAAATAGTAGAAGCAGGTAGCAAAGATGAATTATTAAAAATTAGCAATGGTTACTTTACTAATTTATGCAAAGCACAAAATATTTTAAGTGAGATAAAATGAAAACAGAACACAATGAATATAGAAGGGGAATAGACTCTATAGTAAATGAACGTCCATCAAATACATTATGGATAATTCCAAGTTTAATTGGGGCCTTAGTTGTGGTAATCTTTGTATGGCTTTGCATAAGCCAAGTAGATGTAATTACTCCTTCTTTGGGTAAAACAATTCCTAATTCAAGAATGGTTTTAATTCAAGCTACAGATTTAAGTACGATAGATGAAATACATGTAAAAAATGGTGAGAGAATTAAAAAAGGAGATGTTTTAATTAAGTTTAAATCAAATATTGAGAGCTTTGATAATACAAGTATAAAAGCAAAATATGAAAATTTACTTGCAGAGAAACTTTTTTTAAAAAACTATATTGCGTTCATTAATACAAAAAAAGTAATTTCTAGTGTGAAAAATAATGAATTATCCCTTGATGTATTAAAACGCTTGAATTTAAAACTATCAAGTCATATTTCTTCTTATAAAAGTGAAGATTTTTCACTAAAAACAAAAGTTGAAAAAATAAAGTATGAAAAAGAGATGCTTAATACTGATATTGAAAAAAAGTCTAAGTTAATAGTTTTTACAAAAGAAAACTTACACAATATAACATTATTGGTAAACAATGGTTTAGAAGCAGAACTTACATTAAAAGATATCGAAAAAGAATATATTGAGCAAATTGAAGATATTAAAATAAAGGAATCTGAGAAAGATAAATTAAATGCACAATATAAAATTACAAGAAAAGAACAGGAACAATTTAGGAACAATTCTCTAAAAGATTCAATTCAAAAATTAACGGAAGTTTCTAATGAATTAAATACACTTAATCCCGAGGTGAAAAAAAGTGAGTATGCGTTAAAACTTAAATCAGTTATTTCGCCCATTAGTGGAACAATTTATAATCTAAGAAATCCTACTATTGGAAAAGTTATTCAATCAGGAGAAGTTATTATGGAAATAATCCCCAGTGATTCACCTTTAGAAGTAGAAGCAAAAGTTTTAAACAGGGATATCGGATTTATTTATATCGGCCAAAAAGTTAAAGTAAAGTTTGATAGTTTTAAATTTACTAAGTATGGTTATATTGAAGGAGTAATAACTAATATTGAAAAGGCATCTATTTTAGATGAAACACTAGGAGAGATTTATCCTATAATTGTAGAACTTGAAAAAGATGAAATGTTAATTGATAACAGAATGGTTAAGTTAATTCCCGGAATGACTGCTGCTGTTGATATAAAGATTGGGAAAAGAAGATTAATTGAATATATTTTATCTCCCATGGTTAGATATAAAGATGAAGCACTACGTGAAAAATAAATAGTGAATATTAAATGTATTAAGCCTACTTGGACTAGAATTATGCAGAAAATTTTAAGAAGGTTTTTTATGACATTTAATACACTTGCCCGTGAATATGTTTCTCTTGTTTTATCCCTTGGGAAACATCATGAATATTATATAGATGCGTATTATGGACCAGAAGAATTAAGAAGTGATACTCATATTTCTTTGGAGGATTTATTAATTTCTTTTAATAGCTTAATTAAGAAAGTAGATGCTTTTGTAATTGATGAAGCGCAGGTACGGCGTAAAGAGTTTTTATATCTTCATCTTTTGAGTGCACGTACGTTTCTTAAGATGCTTCAAGGTAAAACACATCGTTTTGATGAAGAATCAAAATCTTTATATGATGCTGTTTCTCCTAGTATAGATGAAGATATACTAAATACTTATTTAGATGAGCTTTCCCTTTTATTATCATCTCCTGTTTCTTTAAATACTGCTATGAATGAATTTATGCAAGATTTTATTATTCCTAAAGATAAATTGAGCCTTGTTTTTAAAGCAGCAATGAGAGAGAGTCGTTTACGTTGTAAAGAGCATATAAACTTAGCGCAGAATGAAAACTTTGAGATAAGGTATGTGCAAGATCAAGTATGGAGTGCATATAATTGGTATAAGGGCAATAACTATAGTGTGATTGAGCTTAATACGGATTTTCCTATGTATATCTCTAGGGCTCTTGATTTAGCCTGCCATGAAGCATATCCTGGTCACCATGTTTTTAATTCTTTAATGGAGAAACATTTATTTAATGAAAAAGGCTTTATTGAATACAGTGTATACACTCTTTATTCTCCCTTGTCTTTATTAGCAGAAGGAAGTGCAAATTATGGAATAGACTTATGTTTTAATGAAGAGAGTAAAAGAGATTTTGAAGTGAATGTTTTATTTCCTCTTGCTCTTATTGATAAAAAGAAAGCAGCTTTATATTATAAGGTACAGGAGCTAGTTAAAAAACTCTCTTATGCTGTTAATATGATAGCGCAACAATATCTTGATGAAACTATTAGTGAAGAAAAAGCAATAGAGCTTTTAATGAAATACAATTTAAGCAACAAAGAAAAATCCATACAGCGTTTGGCATTTATTAAAGCCCATCGTTCATATATTATTAATTATAATTTGGGAGAAGATATAGTCAAAGATTATATCAACAAACACTGCAAAAATGGAAGTAACAAAGAAAAATGGGCTGTTTTTTATGATTTACTAAAAAATCCTAAAACAGCTTCAATGATGAAAAAGGAATAACAATGGCAGAAAAATGGAAAAGTAAAGAGATACAAGAGTGGTATAAAAAACAAAAAATACAACGCTCTTATCATGATGAGGTAGTGTCAAAATTAGATGGTTGTACGGATTCTTTTAATATTAAGACTTATGCTTCTTTAGATGTAGAAGAAAAGAACTATGCATTTTATGCCCTTGAATCCAAAAACTTTGATAAAAAGAAAGCTTGTGTATTAATTACAGGTGGAGTACATGGTTATGAAACAAGTGGTATTAAAGGAGCATTAGATTTTCTTTTAGCCAACAGTAAGAACTATTTAGAGTATTTTAATTTTATCATCGTACCTTGTATCAGTCCTTGGGCTTATGAAAGCATTAATCGTTGGAATGCAAAAGCAATAGATCCTAATAGAAATTTTGTTCCAAACAGCAGCAGTGAAGAAGCCCGTTTCTTATATGAGTATATAAATTCTTTAAAACGTGAATTTTTATTGCATGTGGATTTGCATGAAACAACCAACAGTGATAATACTATTTATAGGCCTGCTTTAGCTAAACGTGATGGAATAGAAGTAAAAGATTGGGAAATTCCTGATGGGTTTTATTTAGTAGGAGATGTTAATGCTCCTAATCATGATTTTCAAGAGGCCATAATTAAAGAAGTGAAAAAAGTAACTAAAATTGCACCCAGTGATAAAAACAATAGAATTATTGGTGAAAGCATTTCACAAGAGGGCGTAATTAATTATGAAATAAAAGCTTTGGGTTTATGTACGGGTTTTACTAATGCTGCTTTTAATACAACAACAGAGGTTTATCCAGATAGTAAAAACGTAAGTGAAGAAGAATGTATAAAAGCACAAGTTGTTACTATTTGCTCTGCACTAGAATATTTAATTAAAAATAAAAGTTATACTTTGTAAATTTGTTTTTAGAAAATCCGTCTTTTTTTTGAATTTTTTCAAAAGCAAAAGAATTTTGAAATTTGTCTTCAATTATCTTGACATGTAAGTACAATTCTTATATAATCCCTCTCACAAAACAAGACAAGCGTTTTTGTTTTTGATGTCGGGGCGTAGCGCAGTCTGGTTAGCGCACCTGGTTTGGGACCAGGGGGCCGGAGGTTCGAATCCTCTCGCCCC
>CAJXWI010000167.1 GCA_913062735.1 uncultured Arcobacter sp. | reverse complement strand
CTATTTTGATGAATATACCAGGTACCAGTTCAGCCATTGCCACTGCCTTTGATGGTTATCCAATGGCAAAACAAGGTAAACATAATGAAGCATTAGGATTGGCTTTAGGTTCTTCTACTTTTGGTGTTTTACTTGGATATGTTTTATTGTTTTTCTTAATAAAACCAATGTCACTTTTTGTACTAAAACTTGGACCTTCTGAAATGTTTGTTGTTATTCTTTGGGGATTAACTTTAATAGCAAGTCTTACAGGAGATCATGTAATTAAAGGACTTATTGCAGGTCTCTTTGGATTATTAGTAGGAACAGTTGGGTTTAGTGAAGCGGGAGTTATGCGTGGAACCATGGATTTAGAACTTCTAGCAGATGGTATTCCAGCAATTCCAGCTATGATGGGAATGTTCGCAGCATCTGAGCTTTTTAAACTGGTGAAATCAGAATTTTTAGTTGAAGATGAGAATAAAAGACAAGTTAGAATCTCACAAATATTAGAAGGTTTTAAACAAGCCTTTAGATATCCTGTAATTTTAATTAGAGGAAGTATTATTGGTGTTCTTATTGGAGCAGTTCCTGGTGTTGGGTCATCTGTATCAAATCTTTTATCCTATATTGAAACAAAAAGAAGAGATAAAGATCCTGATTCTTTTGGAAAAGGAAACCCAAAAGGTGTAGTAGCTTCAGAAGCTGCAAATTCAACTTCTGAAGCTGGCTCCATGGCCACACTTTTGGCCCTTGGAATTCCTGGAGGAGGAGCAACTGCTGTTATGTTAGCCGCTTTTGCTATGCACAATATTACAGGAGGACCACAATTTATTAGAGAAGAAATGGATATTGTTTATGCTATTATTTTTGCTAATTTTGGGCAGGTGTTTTTACTGATTATTTTAGGGCTTCTTTTAATTCCTATTTTAGCATCTATTATTAAAGTAAAAATGACCTATTTAGTACCTTCTGTTCTAGTATTAGCAGTTTGTGGTTCTTTTGGTTTAACAGGAAATATGTCAGGACCAATTACTGTACTTATTTTTGCAATAATTGGTTGGTTATTTAGACGCTATAATTTTTCAGTACCAGCTGCCGTAATCGGCATGTTATTAGGATCAATGGCTGAAAGTTCTTTGGTTCAAACCCTACAAATATCAGGTGGAAATTTTTTATATATTCTTGAAAGACCTATTACACTGGTTATAATGTCATTATTATTATTTTCACTTTTTGGATCTAAACTAATACTAAGATTTACTCAAAAAAATTAAATTATTTATCTAAACAGGCATTTAAAATGCTTGTTTAAAAAGGTTATATATGGATATATTTCCAGCTTCATTGTCTTTATTCGAACTTATTGTATTACTTCTCTCTTGTTTTTTGGGTGCAATTATTTCAACCAATATTGGTTCAGGAGGAGGCTTAATTATTATTGCTGCTATGGGGCAGTTTTTACCAATTCAAGTCTTAATTCCTATTCATGCATTAACACAAGGAGGTGCGGGAGTATTTCGTTCTTTTTTATTTAGAAAACACTTTTTAAAGAAATTTTATATTTTATTTATGTTAGGTTCTGCTCTAGGTTTTTATTTGGCATCAAATATTTTAATTACCCTTCCTGATTTTATACTAAAACTCATCTTAGGACTTGGAATAATAAGTTTAAGTCTTCTTCCTAATTTTAAAATAGTAAAAGTTACTGCTGTAAAAATAATAAGTTTTGGAGCATTGACTGGTTTTTTAACCATGTTTATGGGAGTTATGGGGCCATTACTTGCATTATTTTTAGCATCATTTTTAAAAGAGAGACATGAAATTATTGCTACTATTGCTTGGTGTATTTGTACACAAAACTTAATAAAATCTTTCTTATTTGCATCCCTTGGTTTTGATTATTTGCCCTGGTTATCGCTAATAAGTCTCTTAATACTTAGTTCATATTTAGGTATATTTATTGGTAAAAAACTCTTAGCTAAATCCAATAACAAATTATTTAAAATAATGCTTAAATACGTTATTTTACTTTTAGGATTTAAACTCCTAGTAGAAGCCTTACTTTCTCAATACTAAGGCTTAGAATAAGGAAAAACAATAGAAATTTCTAAACCTTTATCACTTCGTGCTTCCACTTTAGCATTGTGTAAGAGAGCTATTTGTTTTACAATACTAAGCCCTAAACCACTTCCTCTTTTAAAAGAATCTACTCTGTAAAACCTATCAAAAATATGTTTTAATTCTTGTTTATTTAAACCTTTTCCTTGATCTTTAATTTTAATCCAAATAGTCTCATGGTGTTTTTCTAAACACAAAGTAATAGTCCCTATGGCTTTGTTTTTTTCATCTCTTGCATAATGCAGTGCATTATTAATAATATTATCTAACATAGAGTCTAACATTATTGTATCCACATCAATAAAAACATCTTCACTAAAGCTTTCATAGGCAAATTCAAAACCTTCTGCATATACTTTTGTAGCAATACCTAATCCGTAGTTTTTACAAAAATCGCGTAAATTTTCTTTTTTAAAACGCTTTAAATTTATACTGTTGGGATTACTTTTAGCATAGAGCAAGAGTTGTTCAGTGATATGACTCATAGAATTAACTAACTTAAGTAAAGCAATATATTCTTTATTGTCTTTTTCATACATAAGTTCTAGTCTTACTTTTATTTCAGCTAAAGGTGTTCGTAATTGATGAGAAACATCAGAATTAAAATGTTCAATATATTCAATATTATCGCGGCTTCTTTCTAAAAGTATATTAATACTTTTAAGAATTTCTTCCAATTCTTTTGGTGCATCAAAATGTATTGTTTTTAAATCCCTTGAATCTCTTTTTAATATTAATTTTTGCAATAAATATAGAGGGTAAAGACCTTTTTTCACGGCAATTAAAGAAATAATTATAGTAAAGAAAACAACACTGAACAAAATAATAAATAAAGAGCTTAAAACATCATTAATAGTTGAAACTCTTAATTCAGTACTTTCTGCTATTGTAATACTTGAATAATAAACTTTATTCTCTTTTATTATTGATGTTTTAAAAGATACTGCACGTAAAGTTACGCCCGCATATACCGTATTATAAAATACTTTGTCTTGCTCTTTTAAAATATCTTTATTAAAAAGATTCTCATGGCCTACTAATAATCTATTATCTTCCTTTGCAACAACAGAATAAAAAATTAGTCCAGCACCATTTGATGCAAGTAAATCAATTGCAAAATAAGGTAAATCAACACCTAAAACACCCTCTTCAATCCCAATACTGTCTTCTATACTTTTTCCTGTTGCATAAAGCGTTTTATCAAAAAAGTCATTTACTTTTTGATTCACTAAAAAATAAATATAGACAAATAAAATAATTGTGAATATGCTTAAAGGAATACTTAGCCATATTAATAAGCGTGAGCGAATGGATTGGATATTTTTTTTCATTATGAATTTAGGATATAACCTAAACCTCTAACCGTTTTTAGATTAATAGAAAAAGAAAGTTTTTTCCTAAGTCTTGAAATATATATTTCAACAGCCGTAGGATTAAAATCATCATCATAAGAAGTGATATGCTCAACTATCGTTTCTTTACTAACAACAGTATCTAAATTAAACAATAAATATTCAAAAATACTTAATTCTCTTTTTGTCAATTCTATATTTTGCTCATTTTTACGTAAGGTTCTGCTTTTGGAATCAAATTCTAAATCTTTGTATTTAATTATTTTTAAACTTTTATTTTTACTGCGTCTTAATAGGGCATGAACTCTCGCAATGACTTCATCTAATTCAAAAGGTTTACATAAATAATCATCCGCACCGATATCAAGTCCTAATATTCTTTGATCTAATTTATCCCTAGCAGAAATAATAAGAATAGGAATAATCTCTTTATTTCTGCGTAGTTTTTTGATAATGTCAATGCCATCCAAAGAAGGTAAACCTAAGTCCAAAATAAGTAAATCATAAGATCCTGTTTTTAATGCAAGTAAACCTTCCATTCCATCATTTAATTGATCAACAACATAAGCATTTTCTTTTAATTTTTTATATATTCCATAAGAAAGCGTTTCATTATCTTCTAAAAGTAATATTTTCATTGTATTATTCTAAGCTAACTAATGTGACATAAAAATAGGTAAAGAAGAGTTCTCAAGTAAATATCTTGTAGCTCCTCCAAACATTAATTCTTTTAAACCTTTATGTCCATAAGCGCCAGCAATAATTAAATCAAAATTTCCATCAAGCGAAGCATTTAATAATGCTTGTCCCGAAATTTTAGTCGTTTTTATGATTTCGAAACTGGCTTCAATATCGTGATACGCCAAATAAGAAAGTAAATCTTTCATATTATCATCATTTTTTGTATACTCTAAAGAAGATACGATATGTACTCTTTTTGCTTTTTGCAACAGTGGAATTGCTGAAGTTACTGCACGAGAAGCCTCAGGAGAATTATTCCAACCAATCACGATATTCTTTGCATCAAAAACCTGCATATTCCTAGGAATCATAATCACAGGTTTTCCACTGTTTAAAACAGCAGCTTCAAATGTTGCAGTAGAAACACCTAAGGGAGGAGCTGCAGCAATAACTAAATCACAGAATTTTGATGCTTGTTTTACTAAATCACTTCTTAGTCCATCTTTACTTGTAAAATAAACAGAAGCTCTGTCTTGATGATAAACTTTACTTACTTCTATAGCATTCTGCTTGGCCAATTTTTTGAAAAGTTTAGAAAATTTTTCTTCTTCTACTTGCACTTGTCCTTCAAGAACTGCCAAGATTTCTTCTTGAATGTTTAAAGGTAAATTAACGGTATTGAGCATTTTTTGATTGGGATTAGATAAACAAAGTAAAAATTCCAAATTTACATTAAAATACTTAGCCACTAACATAGCCCCATGTAGTCTTGTTTCTAACTCTTCTCCTCCACCAATAGGAAAAAACATCTTTTTGTAATTCATTTCTCATCCTTTATATAAAAAATATTAGCAAACTTAACTGTCATCAAGCTTTCATTAAATTCATTATAAAGTATAGCGTGTAAAAATGCAAATAAAATCAGAAGAACTTATTAATTCTTTGAAACTAAGAAAATATTTTTATTCTGTGAAAAAAACATTTTCTAGTTCTTCATTAAAAGAGATTACTAAAGAAGAGGATATAGGCTGTTCTTTGTGTTTTGTAAACATATTTTCATTTAATAATATATTTTCCAATGCAAAATAGAGTAAAAAAGTAATCAAAACACACAACAATATGGTTTTAAATTTATACATAATACGAAAAAACTTCATTTTTTGCTTCTGTTTGATTTTTTTTGTACGCTAAAAGAGATAAGGAAGGTAGTTCCTGTTTTTTTTCTGATTCATTTTCTTTTTCAAATAAAACATTCATTACATTTTTTGTCATTTGATTGTTTTTATAATTATAATATAAAACAATTTTTTCTTCTTTTGGAAATAAGTCTTTTTCTTTTTCTACTTCTTTGATACTAGTATCTTGCAAAACTTCAGTATTTTCTGCCTTTACAGAATTTGAAAAAACATGTCTTTGAACTTCTGTATTTATAATAGTATTAATGTGCATATATACTCCTTGTTCTTATAGTATAAAGACTAAAAGTGTTCAAAGGGTGTCAAAAGAAAAAATGTATGAGTATTGGGAGAAAGAAAGCTATAAAAAGTTTTCCTTAAAGCGTAAAATTTATTTTTTGTTCCTTTAAACATACAAAATAACTTTATAGCATACTAAATTGCTTAAATATTTACATTTATTCTATTTATTTAACTTCTTTCTTGTAAAATACCTAACAATTTTAAAACCAAATTGACACTTTATTATCTTAATATGATTCATAACAATAAGGAAGTTCCAATGACAAGAAAATATATTTTAACAATGACTTTATTATCTACTCTTATTTTTTTTCAGGCCTGCTCAGATAAAGAAGAAAAAAAAGTAGAAGTAATTAAAAAAACAAGCCAAGTAAACATAAACACAATAAAAAAACAAAACTATCCAATTTGGGTCGATTTTTCAGGAAAAACACAAGCCTCTAAAAATGTTTCTATTACAGCTAAAGTACAAGGGGAACTAAAAAAATACTCTTTACTCCTGGCTCAAAAGTTATAAAAGGCCAAGCCTTATTCCAACTTGATGACAGCGAATACAAAATTATCTTATTACAAAAAGAAG
>CAJXWI010000166.1 GCA_913062735.1 uncultured Arcobacter sp. | reverse complement strand
GGATGGAATTTACACGAATTATAAAAAAAGGGACTTAATGAAAATTTGTAAGCCTTAATTAGAAAAATAAAAATATAATTAATAACTCTCATTATTTTATTTTTTCAAAATCTTGAAAAACTTTCTCTTTTATAATTTTATAATTGTCATCCAAAACAGATTTTCGAGAGATCAAAAGATATGAATAATTAAAGTTTATATTGATTGATTTTACAGCATCATTCATAATATTTTTAAGTCTTCTTTTTCTTTTATTAAATCAAGTAAGCTTATTTCTTTGTTTTTTAAGAGTTTATTTTTCTCATCCAAGGTTTTTTTATTTTCTTTGAGCTTATGTTTATTTAGTTTTAAGGCTGCATAGCTTTGTTTTAGCTCTTCTAAGGTTAAAGTAATTTTTTCATTTTTTTCATTGATTCGTTTTTTTGCTTGCATTAAAGCAGAACTTTCAGTGTTTAATGAATCTTGTAATAGTTCGGATTCTTTTTCCAAAAATGAATATTTAACAATAATTGCACCAATGAGTAAGATAAATACAAACAATAATCCTGCCATTAAATCTGCATAAGAAATCCAGAAGTTGGTATTATTATTGTTAGAGTTATTTCTTTTCATCACTTATACTTTTTGCAATTAATTGTTCACCTAAATTTTTTAAATCTCCTGATACCAATTCAAAAGATGAAAGTACTGAGTATATTTCTGCTTTTAATGCTTTAGAATGTTTATTTTGTTCTTCAATACTTGAAACCAAAGAAGAATTCGTACTTTGTATAGACTTTTCTAAGGCAGTTAAATTATTATGAATACTTGCTTCTGTTTTTGAAGAATCATCAAATAATTCTTCAAGACGTTTGTATTTATTTAACAAGAGGTCTTGCATATTTTGATGTTCTACATTTAGGTTTTTAATTTCTTCTAGTTTGCTTTTTGCAATTTCTTCTATTCTTGTTACATAAGAAGGAGAGATTAAATGCTGAATATTATTTAATAAAGTATCATTGTTTTTCTTGTTTTGAATAAGACTTAAAATTTCTATTTCTTCTTTATTCCAAACCTTATTTTCATATTGTAGTTCTAAGGTATATATAATAGCTTCAATCTTAGATAAACCTCTTTTTTCAAAAAATATCCACCAAAGAGATAAAAATATTCCGTAAATAGAAGCATAAAAAGCAGTACCAACACCTGCTAAGAGAGAAGAAATTTCTTTATCCAAGGCTTCTTGTGAAGAGGAAGTGAAATCAGGCATAGAAATAGCAATTGCAACAAAGGTTCCTAATATTCCAAGAGTAGGAAAGATTGATGCTGCAATTGATGAAAAATGATCATTTCTAATTTCTCGTAAATCATCATCGAAAAAATGTTCCAAAGAAGAGAGTGATTTTTTTTTGCCAGAAATAATAATTTCATTTTCTTTTATATACTCTTCAATTCCAGTTGTCTTTTTCTCAAAACTACTTTTGAATTTTTCAAGTGAATACCAAGCATTGTGTTGAATAAAAAAAATAAAAATTAATAAAATTAAAGCATTGGTTATAAGCGTGTGTGTTTCTACTTGTAAAGGGACATAACCTAAAAATGCTAAGAATAAAAAACTGTAAAGTATGAAAGGTATACTAAGTACTATTAAAAATCGCCCAAGATAAAAACTAAGGCTTTGTTTTGCATTGTTCATAAAAACTCCTTGCGCAAATATTCTAACTAATAATACATAAAACTCTTTTCATTTTTCTGTAATAATCGTTTTTTCATCTAAAATGTATTTAATTTATATTGGCTATAATTCTTTTTTTAAGGATTATAAATGATTATCTTAGACTTTGAAACAAATAGCAGTAATGAACATGATGTTATTGAAGTAGCAGCTGTTAAACTTGAACTAAGAGATAATAGCTATGAAGTTGTAGAACAGTTTCACAGATACTATCTTTCACGTTGGGATGTTAACCCTTATTCCTACGCCGTACACAAGTTAACACCTGAAAAAATATTAAAACACCGAGCAGATTCTTCTTACAGTTCCTATTTTAGTGAAGATGAAGATTTTGTCACTTTTTGTAAAAATACACAAGTACTAATAGCTCATAATATAAGTTTTGAGTTAAGGCATTTAAAAAACATTGTTTCATTTGAAAAACACTTTTGTACAATGAAAGAAAATAAGCATATAGTAAAAGCTTTAAATAAGAATGGTAAAATAAAGAATCCTAAACTTGATGAAACCTGCTTGCATTATGGAATAGAATTTGATCCCAACTCTTATCACAGTGCAACCTACGATGTAAGCAAAACCTATGAGATACTAAAACTTATGAAAATTATTATATAAAGAATATACATGCAAAACATAATAGAAATTTTAAAAAATAAAACCTCAATAGCTGAAACACATATAAACAATATTATTGATTTATTAGAAGAAGGGTGTACTATTGCATTTATTGCAAGGTATAGAAAAGACAGTACTGGAAATACCAGTGATGAAGAGCTCTTAGTTTTTCAAGAGTTATATGAATATGTTCTTAAACTTGAAAAGAGAAAAGAAGAGATTCTTAAGATATTAAAAGAAAAAGGTGAGTTAAGTGCTAGTATAGTAAAAGCAATAGAGCAAGCAAATACGAAAACGCTCTTAGAAGATATATATGAACCCTTTAAAGGCTCTAAAAGTACTAGAGCAGACTTTGCCATTGATAATAAATTAGAAGGCTTAGCAAAGCTTATATTATGTATGAAGTACAGTAAAGAAGAAATACAAAATAAAGCAAAACTTTTTTTAAACAAAAACATACAAGATGTAGATACAGCTATAAACTGCGCTAAAGATATAATCGCTTTATATTATTCACAAGAGATAAGAACCAAAGAGGCTTTACGAAAGAATATAATAAATCATGCTTTGTTAAAAACAAAAAAAACAAAAACATTTAAAGAAGATGGTTTGTATAAACAACTCTCTAGTATTAATACTAAAGGATATTTATTAAAAGAACATCGTTTGTTAGCAATATTAAGAGCAGTAAATGAAAAAGAAATAAGCTTAAAAGTTGAAGTAGATGAACAGTACTTAATAGAAGGTATTAAAAAATTCCGTATACCTGCGTACTCTAAGTCTTCAAGTGAATATGTACTAGAAGCTTATACGGATTCTTTAAAACGCTTGTTATTACCAAGCTTAAAACGAGAGTACTTAAATACTTTAAAAGACAAAGCAAGTAAACATGCAATAAATTTATTTGGTAAGAATCTTAATGAACTCTTATTAACACCACCTTTAATGAAACAAGTTATTTTGGGAATGGATCCTGGTTTTATTAGTGGGTGTAAATTAGCACTTATTGATGAGAATGGGACCTATTTAGCGCATAAAGTTATTTATTTATTAAGTAAAAAACAAGAAGATGAAGCTAAAGAAGCGGTACTTGCCCTAGTTACAAAATATAAAATCACTTGTATAGCAATTGGAAATGGAACCGGCTCAAAAGAAACGGCTGCTTTTGTATCTGCTTTAATTAAAGAAAATAACTTAAGTCTTAAATATGCAGTAGTAAGTGAAATAGGTGCTTCTGTTTATTCTGCTTCTAAAATTGCACAAGAAGAGTATCCTTCTTTAGATGTAACAATAAGAGGTGCTATTTCAATTGCTCAACGTTTAAGAGATCCTATGTCTGCTTTGGTAAAAATCGATCCTAAGTCTTTAGGAATTGGACAATATCAACACGATGTAAATCAAAATGAATTAAGTAAAAAATTAAATGATGTAACTTCTTCTTTGGTTAATAAAGTAGGGGTAGATTTAAATTCATCTTCGTATAAACTCTTATCTTTTATTTCTGGAATTTCTGAAAAGATGGCTAAAAACATTGTTGAGTATAGAACTTGCAATACGTCTTTTTCAAATAAAGCACAATTATTAGAAGTAAAAGGTCTTGGAAATAAAATCTATGAACAATGTGTTGGATTTTTAAGAATAAAAGAAACAAAGAATTTTTTAGATAATTCTGGAATTCATCCTGAAAATTATGCTTTGGCAAAAGATATAAAAGAACACTATGAAATAAGTGAAATAAGTGAAATAAGTGCTGAGGTAAAAAGTACTTTATGTGCAAAATACAATTGTGGAATACAAAGTTTAAATGATGTGATAAGGGAATTAGAAAAACCAGGCTTTGATATTAGAGATGAATTAGAAGAAATATCTTTTTGTGAAGAAATAAAAAGTTTTGATGAATTAAAAGAAAATGACTTAGTAAACGGCGTTGTACGTAATATTACTGATTTTGGTGCTTTTGTTGATATTGGTTTGAAAAATGATGCTCTTTTACATATATCACAAGTTTCAAGTAAACGGGTTTCTCATGTAATGGATCACTTATCAATTAATCAACAATTAAAAAATATTAAAATTTTGAGTATTGATAAAGAAAAACAAAAAATTTCTTTATCTTTGAAATAACAAGAATTTTCATTTAACGATACTTTTATAGTAAATAATATAAAATTAAATTACTTTAACTAGGAAAATATATGATAATAAAAAATATAAGCCAAGAAACAGCCTATGAAATTGGAACAGCATTAAATATTGATTGGAATGTAATTGATATTAATCAGTTCAGACGAGGCCTTGAAGTAGAGTTAGAACATGGAATTGTTGATAGTAATACTGATGTTACACACAATGATATGATTTTAACGGGAAAAATAGCACTGGCTCATTTAAATGAACTGGGAGATTATTATTCACGCTTAGAAATAATAGAAAATGTAAAACTAAATGTTTCAAATAAGACTGTGGGTGAAAATAAATTCAATTCTTCTTTGTATACAGGTTTATTAGTAGGAGCAGGATTAATGTTGTTTGGAAAGTATTTAAAAAATAAAAAGTCTTAAGACTTTTTATTTTTTTCTAAATGTTCTGTTTGCATCTCTTTTAGTTGTTTTCTTAGATTTACTAACCTTTTTTTCATAAGGATTCTTAGGTTTCTTTAAGCCTTTTTTCTCACTTAAAGACAGACGTTTAAAGCGTGCTACTCTGTGTTCTCTTTCTGTTAACTCAAAACCTTCTAATTGCTCTTTTTGCGTATCTAATTTTAAATCTTTTTGAATTTGAGCATATTGTTTATATTCTTTGACACTTAATAAAGAAATTTCACAACCTCTATTACCAGCTCGTCCTGTTCTTCCTATTCTGTGCGTAAAATCATCTGTTGTTTCAGGAAGAGAATAATTAACAACTAAAGGAAGCTGCTCAATATCAATTCCACGTGCTGCAATATCGGTTGCTATTAAAACTCTGATTTCACCTGCTTTAAATTTCCTTAGTGCACGTGCACGTGCGGGTTGTTTAATATCACCATGAATACATAAAGAATTTAAACCATCCAAGTTTAAATGTTCAGTTAAGGTATCTGCCATCTTTTTTGTATTTACAAATACTAAAAGTTGTTGGTAGTTTTTAGAACCGATTAAATACGATAACATCTCTTTTTTTTGATCACTGTCAACACTGTAAGCTAAATGATCAATTAATGCAACGGTTTCTCTTCTGTTCGTAATTTCAACAACAGTAGGTGTTCGTAAAAATTGTTTCGCAAGTTGTTTTACATTTTGTGAAATGGTTGCTGAGAACATCATAATTTGTCTTTGAGGAGAAGCTAGTGCAAAAACTTCTTCTATTTCTTTTAAGAAACCAAGTTCTAGCATAGTATCTGCTTCATCAACAACAAGCATATTCACACTTCCTAAATTTAAACCATTATTCGTAATATGATCTTTTAATCTTCCTGTTGTTGCTACGATTATGTCCACACCTTTTTTTAGTTTTGTTTCTTGAATTTTATTAGAAACACCTCCAAAAATCTCTGCATAAGTAATATTCAGATGTCTTGAGTAATGAGAGATCGCTTTTGAAATTTGTTTTGCTAATTCTCTTGTTGGTACTAAAATTACACATCTAAGAACTTTTGGTTCATTATTTTGTGTGTTTTTTAGTTTTTCTAAAATAGGAAGAACAAAAGCAGCAGTTTTACCTGTACCACTTTTTGCAGCGCCTATTAAATCAGAACCTTTTAAAAGTACTGGAATTGTTTTTTTCTGTATTTCTGTTGGGCTTTCGTAGCCTTCTTCTTCTAATGCTTTTAAAATCTCATCACATAGTATTATTGAACCAAATGTTTTGATAGTTTTTCCTTTT
>CAJXWI010000165.1 GCA_913062735.1 uncultured Arcobacter sp. | reverse complement strand
TTCCTTGGAGCTCTTTAAAAAAAGGAGATACCGTTGAAATAACCGGACTTGCTTGGAGTGGAAGAGGTACTATTAAAACGGTTGATATTTCATTAGATGGTGGTAAAAATTGGATTGAGGCTTCTTTAAAAGGTCTTGTTCTTCCTAAATCTTGGACACGTTTTTCTTATATCATTAAATGGGATGCAAAAGAAAAAATGTTATTAAGCAGAGCTATTGATGACTCAGGTCATATACAACCAAGTATTGACAAGCTCATAGAAAACGTAGGAGTAGAAGGTATTTATCATAGAAATCCAATTGTAGGTTGGTTTGTATCAAATAAAGGAGAGGTTGAAAATGCACATGTTCGCTCTTAAAAAAACACACGTTTTTCTTATTCTTTCCTGTATGTTGCTGGCTTCGTATACGAGTGCTGGCACAAACGTAAAACTTAAAAAAAACGTAGATGGCTCCGTTATTTACCCACGGACAAATACGCATTATTCGCTTTATTTATTAAATAAACAAAATATAAGTGAATTCAATCATGGAAGAACACCCACACTTAATGAAATTAAAGCATGGAATAAAGATGTTATGCCAGATGGTGAAGGATTACCTGAAGGAGAAGGAAGTGTTGAGCAAGGAGATGAATTATATTCTGCTCAATGTTTATCCTGTCATGGCGACTTTGGGGCTGGGGGTAGTGGCTATCCTACTTTAACAGGAGGACAAGGCAGCTTAAAAAATCAACTCTTGCAAGCAGGAGATGAACCTCCAATGAGAACTATTGGTTCTTATTGGCCTTATGCAAGTACTTTATTTTGGTACATACAATCCTCTATGCCTTTTAACAATCCAAAAAGTCTAAGTAATAATGAGACCTATGCACTGGTAGCTTATTTATTGTCGGTCAATGAAATTGAAATTGATGGTATAGAATTAGATGATGAGTATGTTTTAACAAAAGAAAAGTTTTTAAAAATAAAAATGCCAAATGTTGATGGTTTCTATCCGGTATCTCCTAATCGGTCAAATTTGAAAGAACAAAGACCTCCTTTAGCGCAAGGTACACGCTGTATGAAAAACTGTAAAACGCAAGAGATTGTTTTCATTAAAAATGAAATTACAGGTTTTGACCCAAAAATAACGAGTAAAAAAGATTTACCAAAAATTAAAAAACAAGATAATGATGAAGCTATAAAAGAAATCTATTCACAAAGTTGTGCCGCTTGTCATTCAAATGATGCCTTAGGAGCACCTGTTGTAGGTGATTTAGAACAGTGGAGCGAAGTAATTAAAAAAGGAGTAAAACAAGTATATGCAAATGCTATTGTTGGAATCAATGCCATGCCACCACGTGGCGGCAATATGGATTTAAGCGATAAGGATTTAGAAAACCTTATTGATTATATGATTAAAGTAAGTAAATAAAGCAATCAAAGGAGAAGAAATGAAATTAACAAAAAGTATATTAGTGATAAGTTCATTAATAGTTTTTAGTACATCTTGGCTACTTGCAAATGAAATGGATATGGTAAAACAAGGGAAAAAGATATTCATGACTAAAGGTTTAGGAAACTGTCTTGCCTGTCATGATATACAAGGCAAAGAAGTTAATGGTCCAGGAAGTATGGGGCCTAAATTACAATATTTATCTGCTTGGCCAAAAGAAGAGATATACAATAAAATTTATGACCCTTATACTACAAATCCTATTTCAGCAATGCCTGCATTTGGTAAAAATGGTTGGTTAAGTAATGAAGAAATCAACGCTCTTGTAGCATATTTACAAACAATTAAATAAAGGATATACAATGAATAGAAGAATTTTTTTAACACTTGGAATGAGCGCTTTTGCTGTTTCTCTCCTACCTGTTAATTTAAAAGCAATGAATTTTAGAGATAGCAAACCTAAGGTTTGGAGCGCAACTAAAGTTGATCAAGCCATGATAGAGCTTTTTGGAACAAGTGATGCTATTGAAAGTAATATGAAAATCAAAGCTCCTGATATCGCAGAAAATGGAGCTGTTATTCCAGTAACAGTATCTACTAAATTAAATGCTTCAAAAGTAGCTATTTTTCAAGATGCAAATCCAGAAAGTACTGTGGCTGTTTTTTCAGTACCTGAAAATGGAATTATTGATTATTCTGTTCGAATTAAACTGGGACAAACAGGTACGGTAACAGTTGTAGCATTAGCAGATGGAAAACTTTATAAAGCCTCAAAACTTGTAAAAGTAACAATTGGTGGTTGTGGTGGGTGATTCCTCCTTAAAATTAGAAATAAATAATAAAAAAAGGAAAAAAAATGGCTAAAAAAACTAGAATTAAAGCAAAACTTAAAAAAGGAATCATCACAGTTAAAGCTATGGCAAAACATTCAATGTTAGGTCACCAAGAAGCTAAAAAAGCTAAAAAAGATGTTAACTTTATTACGTATATGACAGCTACTGTAAATGATAAATTGGTGTATGAAGTATCAACAAGTCAGTTTTTATCTAAAAACCCATATATTAAATTTAAGTTCAAAGGGGCCCAAAAAGGCGATAAAGTAATTATTTCATGGGTTGATTTAAAAGGTACTACACAAACAAGTATCGGAAAAATTAAATAATTAACATTAAACTAGAAGGAGATTATATGTTATTAAACATTGTAAAAACAACAACTTTACTCATACTAACTACTTGTATTTTAAATGCGGAAAACTTTAATGCACAAGCAGAAAAAGACAGAATTGCACTCATTGATTATTTTGAAGCAAAATTTGATGATCCTTTAAAAAATAGAAATACTTTTTTCCCGTATTCTACGGATGATGAATTAAACAATTCTTATGTTACGGGTTTAAAACATCAAGATTTTGCAAAAGGAAATTATGCTTTTAATAAAGATGGAAAAGCACAATACGAAGAAATAAAAGAAATGCCTCCTTACGAAGATGATATTGAAGCAGGAGAAGAACTTTACAATAAAAAATTCTCAAATGGAAACACTTTTGCATCGTGTTTTCCAAATACACAAATTGCAGGAGATTATCCTAAGTTTATTGAAGAAAAACAAGAAGTTCTTACTTTAGGTATTGCTATTAATAATTGCCTGGTAAAAAACAATGAAAAAAAATGGAAAATGAAAAAAGGAAACATGGCAAGACTGCAAGCTTATTTTGCTTATGAGTCTATGGAAGCAAATAAAGATGTAGCTATTCAAATTAACTCTAAAGAAGCAGCGGCTGCTTATGAGAGAGGGAAAGAATATTATTATACACAAAGAGGTTATTTAAAACTTTCTTGTGCTTCTTGTCATATTCAAGGGGCTGGTCAAAGAGTAAGAAATGAAAAGCTCTCTCAATTATTAGGGCAGACTACACACTTTCCAGTATTCAGACTAAAATGGAGTGGTTTAGGTACGCTTGAACGGCGCATGGTTGGATGTATTAAAGATGAGGGGCAAGTGCCACCTAGTGCTGAGAGTAAATATATGAAAGAACTTCTGTATTTTATGTCTTACATGTCAAATGGCATGAAAATTGATGGTCCAGATATTAGAAAATAAGGGGGATAAAATGAAAAAACAATTAAAACAAAGTTTAATTCTTGTAAGTGCAGCCTTACTTCTAAGTGCCTGTTCCAGTAGTACTTCTAAAATGGCTGTGAAAATACCAAGTTATGATGGAGTTGCTGATCTTAATGTTAAAAACGTATGTAATGTAGAAAAGATGGGTCTTAAAAATGTATTAGAACGTGCTACAAAATACAATGCACTTTCTATTAAAAATGACTTGGAATTTATGCGTTTAGGTATGAGAAACTCACAATATATAAATGCTATTAATGCTGCATTAGAAAGTGGAAATAAAAGTATTGATATTTTAAACAAAAAGAAGAAAAAAACGGGGAGTGTAAGCATAGAATATGCAACATGGAGAGCCTGCTCTTTTGCTATATCTTCTTTGACACAAGCGCAAGAAGCTAAAACAACATGGAAATTAGCAGTTCCTGGTGATGGTTATTCGTATTAAATTTTTATGGATATGATTTTTCATATCCATGATATAAGAAGGATACTTCAATGAAAACATTAAACAAATTTAACCTGGTCTTTTTTGCAGTGTTTTTCTTATCACTCAATCTTTGCGCAGATTTTATTGCAATATCTAAGGGTGTAAAAGAAATTAAACTAACGCTAAACGAAGAAACATTTATCATTACACGTAATCAAAATACAAACAATATTATTACAAAACTTTATAACTCAACACACAGAGGAATTCCTCAAGCTATGATTATAGAAGAAGGTGTTGAAACCATAGGTGAATTAGAGTTCATACAATATATGAAACAAGCACAAAACAATGAGAATATTTTAATCATTGATTCAAGAACTCCGGGGTGGTATGAGAGATTACGAATTCCAGGTTCACTTAATATTCCTTTTGAATACTTTTATGAGGAAGAAGATGCAATAGAAGTCTTAGAAGATGAGTTTAACGTTATTGTAAATGAGGACAAAAGTTTAAATTTTACCAATGCTGCCACACTTATAATTTACTGTAACGGATACTGGTGTGGACAAACACCTGCAATGATCAAGAATGCAAAATATTCTTTATTAAAGTTAAAGTATCCAAAAGAAAAAATAAAATACTACAGAGGTGGTATGCAAGCGTGGACATCAATGGGCTTTACTGTTCATGGAGATGAAAAATAATACATTTTAAATAAACGAAAATAAAAAGGTTTGACATGAGTAAATTAAGCAGAAGAGAATTTATATATATGATGGCAATTTTAGGAGCAAGTCCTATTTTTGCAAATTCACATTCAAAAGCAATGAAGAATAATAAACTTGAAGATTATTACAAGTTAGAGAGTTTTGGAAATGCTCGAATATTACATATGACAGATTCTCATGCGCAATTATTACCAGTATTTTTTAGAGAACCCAGTGTTAATCTTGGTTTTCATGACAATTATGGGAAACCACCCCATATTGTTGGTGAGGCTTTACTTGATTATTATGGAATAAAGGGTAATAAGCGTTTAGAATACGCTTATTCTTGTGTAAATTTTGAAAAACATGCGGAAGTTATGGGTAAAGTAGGTGGTTTTGCGCAAATTAAAACCGTAGTAGATTATTTACGATCAAGTTTTGGAGAAGAAAAAACACTTTTATTAGATGGTGGAGATACATGGCAAGGAAGTGCTACTGCATTATATACAAGAGGAAAAGACATGGTTGGAGCTATGAATCTTTTAGGTGTTGATGTTGCTGTTGGGCATTGGGAATTTACCTATAAAGCAGAAGAAATATTATCCAATATAAAAGACCTAGACGCAGAATTTTTGGCACAAAATGTTTTTGTTAAAGAAGATGCTTTAATGGATGGAGCTGCTGCTTATGATGAAGATTCTGGTTTAGCTTTTAAACCTTATACTATAAAAATGATGGGAAAATCAAGAGTTGCTATTATTGGACAGGCCTTTCCTTATACTACCATTGCAAATCCACAAAGAAATATTCCAGATTGGACCTTTGGAATTAAAACAGATGAGATGCAAGAGTTAGTAGATCTTATAAAAGAAGAAGAAAAACCAGATGCTATCATTTGTTTATCTCACAATGGTTTTGATGTGGATCAAAAAATGGCGAAGGTTGTTTCTGGCATTGATTTTATTATGGGAGGACATACTCATGATGGCGTTCCACAAGAAGTTGGTGTAAAAAATGCGAGTGGAATCACTTATGTATGTAATGCTGGTTCAAATGGTAAATTCATAAATGTTCTTGATTTAGACATTCAAAATGGGAAAATAAAAGATTTCAAATTTACCCTCCTTCCTATTTTCTCAAATATTATTGAAGAAAATAAAGAAATGAAAGAATACATAAAAACAGTTCGAGCCCCTTTTATTAAAGACTTAACAAGAGTAATAGCAACAACAGATGAAACGCTGTACAGAAGAGGTAACTTTAATGGTTCTTGGGATCAAATCATTTGTGATGCACTTATTGATGTAAAAGGCGCTGATATTTCACTCTCTCCTGGATTTAGATGGGGTACTACCATTATGAAAGGCCAAAGTATTAACTTTGATGATCTAATGACACAAACAGCCATTACCTATCCAGAAACCTATATAAGAGAAATGAATGGGGCAAGAATAAAAGCCATCTTAGAAGATGTGGCTGATAATTTATTTAATGCCGATCCTTTT
>CAJXWI010000164.1 GCA_913062735.1 uncultured Arcobacter sp. | reverse complement strand
ATAGGTGAAAACATTAAGAATACAATAATTATTGAATAAGGTTCATTATCAAGTTTCATTTGTAAAAAAAGTTCTTCATTTAAGTTTCCAAAAAAAGCAAAAAAGACAAACATAATAAAGCCCATAATTCCTATGTTTTTTAAGATATCTCCATTTTTAAAGTGTCCCAGCTCATGTCCTAAAACAGCTAAGAGCTCATTATGGCTAAGTTTTTCTATTAAAGTATCGTATAAAACAACTCTTTTAGTACTTCCTAAACCACCAAAATAAGCATTCAATCTATTATCACGTTTGGAAGCATCAATTGAAAAAACACCTGAGCTTTTAAAGTCAACAGCTTGTAATAATTTTTCAATTTTTACTTCAAGTTCTTTGTCTTTTAATGCTTCAAATTTATCAAACATTTTATCTCTAATAATTGGATATAACATATTGATTAAAATAATTACTGAAAATATAAATACAAAGCCCCATAACCACCAAAAAGGCAAATGCTCAATAATTAGAGAAATTCCAGCAATAACGACAGATCCAAAAACTAAAAACAAAAGTGTACTTTTTATAGTATCTTTTATGTATAAAGCAGGTGTCATATTAGAAAATTCATATTTTTTATCCAAAGAAAACACTTTATATATTTCAAAAGGTAAGGATAAAAGGGAATTAATAATAATAAAAATATTAACAAAAATAACTGCTTTTAACCACATGCTATCATTTGCAATACTTGAGTCTAAAAATTCAAGACCAAAAGATATCCAGGCAAAAAAGATGATAAACTCATAAAAAGATGAGAGTATAGTCATTTTTTCTTTTTCAATGGCATAATCACCTGCTATTTCATATTTAGAAGCATCCAAAATAACTGGTTTTAGTTTTTTTGCTTTTTTTATAAAAGCAACTTGCATAAATGATGTATAAATATTTATTGTAAAATATATACAATAAGCAATAATAAAGTATTCTAACACGTATAATCCTTAGGTATTTTTTGTATTATAGCAAAGCTAAATAAACTATGCATATGATTCTTATTTTTTTAACGTTTTTTCTAAAAATAAGATCGCTTTTTTTATGTTTCTTGAATCATCAGAAAACATAAGTACTTCATAGTTGCTTTTAAATGCACTCTTATTTAAATTAAGGCTTCCGAACATTAATATATCTTCATCAAATAATATAAATGAAGCATGCAAAGTGCTTGTTATTAATTTAACTTCTATCTTATTTTTTCTCAATAAATCAACAATACTGTTTTTATTGTTTTCTTTAAAATCTAAAAAAACTGTAATATCAAGATTTCTTCTTTTTTTAGCCCGAATTAAATCCAAGGCAATTTTTTTGTAAGTAAAGTCATGCATTACAATTACAATACTTTTTCTTGAGATATTGATCTCTTTAAGTACTCTTGCACTAACGGCTTCTTGATCTTGTGGAAGGAAAAAAAGTTTATCTGTTGCATGAATACTTATTGAAAAAAAAAGAAGTATTAGAACGCTTCGTATGAGCTTCATGCTAAAACTTCATACATATCATCAGGAATACGCGAAGGTTTTAAATCTTTAACATAAACAGCTAAGATACTTGCTTTAAATAATAAAACATCATTTCTATAAATATCTTGCTGTAAAAGTAAAGAAGTGTTTTTACGCTTAACTAAGCTTGTTTTTACTTCAATCATATCCCCTAAAACAGCAGGTTTAATAAAATCACATTCAATTTTTTTTACAACAAAAAACTCATTGTCACTTTTTTGGGGACTTAAATTTTTTGAGAAAAAAAGTTCTGATCTTGCTCTTTCACAAAATTTTATATAGTTCGTATGGTAAACAACCCCGCCAGCATCAGTATCTTCATAATATATTCGTATTTTCATTTAACTTATTCCTATTAATATTTATATTAGTATACTCTCCTAGTTTTAAAATAAAATAACTATGTAATTTGTTTAATATCAAGGGGGAGTTTAATGCTAAACTCACAACCTACTTCTTTATTTTTTTCATAAAGGAAATGTACGTTTTTAACACAAATACTTCCTCCAAATTGATTCACAATAATTTCTCTACTAAGATATAAACTAGTACCCGTACTCAAATATTGTTTTTTAGTAGTAAAAAATGGTTCAAAGATTCGCTCAAGAAGTTCTTCTTTTATTCCTTTTGCATTATCTTTAATATTAATAGATACAAAGTTCCCTTCTTTCATTAGGCTAATAAACACATACTTATTTTCAATTGTATTAAGAACTTCAAATGCATCTTTAGAATTATTTAAAATGTTTAGGAATATTTGTATTAATTCAATTTCATTTCCATTAATACTAACATCTTCAATATCAAAGATTATTTTTATATTAGCATTTTCATATTTTGAGAAAATAAGGTTTTTTATTTTAATAAATGTTTCTTTTAAATTGAAAATAATATTTTCACTATCCGCTTTAAAAAAATCTCTAAAGTTATCAATTGTTAATGACAATTGCTGTGTATTATCCAAAATACTTTTTAAAGATTCTCTAAATCGTTTTTTATCCAATAAACCATACTCTTCTTGTAGTTCCATACCACTTGCAGCAACAGAGATACTGGATAAAGGCTGTCTCCACTGATGTGCAATATTTTCAAGCATTTCACCCATTGAGGCCAATTTTAAATTATTAGCCAAGGTTTTTTCTCTTTTTTTAACTTCACTTAAGTCCAAAATTGCAAGAATTTTGAATTTTTTCTTAGCAGAAATAAAAAGATCTTCTTTTAGTAATATGCAAAATATTTCTCCGTCTTTTTTAACACCAAAAACTTCAAAAGGCGATCTAAATTCTTTTTTGCTGTTTTCATCTACTAAAAGTCTTGATTCTTTTGAAATAAAATAAGAAGGATCTTTGCCAAGTACTTCAGTTTTTGAAGTAAAACCAAACAGTTTCATGCATTCATAGTTAATTTCACTGCATTTATCATTTTCAAAAACAATTAAGGCTTCAAGAGTAGAGTTAATTAGTGCTTGAAATTCATTCATTCTTGCATTTAACGAATCTCTTGTTTGCAGTAGTTTATCATTGTGAGATTCCAATTCCAAGGTTCTACTTTTAATTTTTGCCTCAAGAGAGATGTTATTATCTTTTAATTCTTGAATTAATATCTTATTTTTAAAAGAAATTTCATTAAAGGCCTCTGCCATTTTGCCAATTTCGTTGTTATTTTTTAAATTAATTTTATTATATAAAATACTGTTGTTCATATTTTGCATTTCTTTTGAAATAAATTTCAAGGGTTTTACAACCAGTTTATTTAACAAAGAATTTATTAACAAAAAGATTATAAAAATCAATGAAAACAAAAATATATACACAATAAATTCAATTTTTTTAATTAGAGAAACAAACTTATCAAAAGAATGATAAATCCTCAAGCTTCCTATAACTTCTCCTGCAGAAATAATATCATATTTAAAAGCAATCACATTTTTACCATTATACGTAAATAAATAGTCTTCAAAATAAGAAATATTTGTTCTGTCAAAATACTTAACATTTAAAAGCGATGCTTTTTTATTCTCATAAACTAATTTATTATCTTTATCAAAAGCAGCAATATATTCAATTGCATCAATACTTTTCAAGCTTGATAAAGTGTTTTTAATTGAGGTATTTTGCCTTAAAAGAAGATCATTTATTAATACATCAGAGCTTAGTTTTAAGAAGCTTTCAATGGATACACTAATATTGCAATACACTTGTGTTTTAAGTTCTTTTTTTAAAGGCGTAATTAACAAAACAAAAATAAAGAATAAGACAATAAACATAAACAATAAACTGTAGATAAATTCTTCTTTTAACGTTTTTTTTATTTTTGGAATCACGTAATTTATCCCTTCAGGGTATTTATTTTCATCAATATAAAATCTAATTAGAAGACATTAATTAGCAGATCAAAAAAGGAACACATAACTTCATTTAGATGACTGCTATTATAGATGATATTAAATTAATTTTTTATAAGCCAAGTTAATTATCAACTGTAGTTTTAAAATTATTATAGAAACATTTTAAGTAATAAAAAATTACATTGTGCTAAAATTTCACATAATACACTGATTTAATTAAACATGTTTTAAAAAAATATCAGATAAAAAAGGCCTTGATATGAAAGAATTTGAAGACAGCACAGTACAGACATTTAATGAAATGTACTTAATAGAAACACTAAATTTAAACAATAAAACCATTTTAGACCTTGGTTGTGGCAAGTCTAAAATCACTAAAGAACTCAAAAATAATGGATTTAATAGAGTTGTTTATGCATGTGAGAATGATATTGTACAACACAATAAAAATCTTACTAATAATGATGAAATTATATTCAAACCTTTTTCAGCTCAATAAATGGATTTTGAAAATGATATGTTTGACATGGTATTTATGTTTAAATCTTTTCATCATATTCCAAGACATTTAATGCAAAAAGCTCTAGATGAAATAAAAAGAGTATTAAAACCAAATGGCTTATTGTATATTTCTGAACCACTTTTTAAAGGAAAACAAAATGAATTAATTGCAATATTTCACAATGAAAAAGAAGTAAGAAAAGAGGCATTTTTAAATATTCAAAAAGCAGTTGATGAGGAAAAATTTAAACTTTTTCAAGAAATCTTTTTTAATACTGAAATTGTTTATGAATCTTTTGAAGACTTTAAGCAGAAACATCTGAACTTAAGCCATAACAAGAATACTATGAATAAAGAAAAACTTAACGAACTAGAAAAAAAATATTATGCATATTCTAAGAATGGAAAAGCAGAATTTTTAAAACCTTTTAGGGTAGATATATTGCAAAAAATATAAGCCAAGCAGTAAAACTATTTAGATACAATAAAAAAAACCAATATGAAGATAAACAATGACACAAAATGAATACACTAATAATGTTGAAAAGCTTATTTCTTGGGCATATCAGTATTACGTACAAGACAATCCCCAAGCCAGTGATGAAGAATATGATAACTTAGCCAGACTTTGTTTGACTTACGAAAAACAAAACCCTTCACACACGCATCCAAATACTCCTAATAATCGTGTTGGTGGCAGTATTCTCGATGGTTTTAAAAAAGCACAGCACTTAAGTAGAATGTGGTCACAAGAAGATGTATTTAACACACAAGAACTTATAGATTGGATTAATCGAGCTAAAAAAGTAAGTACTGATCTTGAGTTTTATTGTGAACCAAAATTTGATGGGGCATCGTTGAATTTAATTTATGAAAATGGCTTATTAAAACAAGCTATTTCACGAGGGGATGGAAGTATTGGGGAAGATATTACAAATAATGTTAGAACCATTCACTCAATTCCGCTGGAAATACAAGAAAAATCTTTAATAGAAATAAGAGGCGAAATTGTTATTAAGAAAGCAGATTTTGAAAAAATAAATGAAGATAGAATTAGAAATAATGAGGCTTTATTTGCAAATCCTAGAAATGCAGCTTCTGGTTCTTTAAGACAATTGGACCCAAAAATAACTGCTAAAAGAAAACTCTTTTTTAATGTTTGGGGTGTTGGGCAACATACGCTTCTTTTTAAAACAAACTCATCACTAATGGAATATATTTATACTCTTGGTTTTGTTAAGCCCCCTATGCTAACTAAAACAAGAACAGTAGAAGGTATAGAAAAACTCTATCATGAGATAATCGAAAAAAGAGAAAAAATACCTATGATGCTAGATGGTATGGTAATTAAAATCAATGATTTAGAAATACAAGAGGAATTAGGACATACCGTAAAATTCCCTAGATATTCTTGTGCTTATAAATTTCCAGCTGTTGAGAAAACAACAAAAGTTATTGATATTATTCAGCAAATTGGACGAACTGGGGTTATTACACCAGTAGCTTTAGTTGAACCTACTTTAATTGATGGATCAACAGTAGAAAAAGCATCCTTGCATAATTATGATGAAATTTCACGTTTGGATTTAAGAATAAACGATGAAGTAATCATAATAAAAAGCGGAGATATTATTCCAAAAATTACAAAAGTATTTAAAGACAGGAGAGATGCAACTTCACTTCCTATAAAAAGGCCTGTGGTTTGTCCCAATTGTAAAAGTGAATTATTAGATGAAGGTATATTAATTAAGTGTCAAAATCTTGATTGTAGCTCACGAGTTGTAACAAGCATTATTTATTTTGCTTCAAAAAATTGTATGAATATTGATGGTTTAGGTATTAAAATTGTAGAAATAC
>CAJXWI010000163.1 GCA_913062735.1 uncultured Arcobacter sp. | reverse complement strand
CTACAGTATTAAAACGGAATCATTAAGTGAAGCAATAATAAAAATATCAAAAATATCAAAACTACCATTTGCAGTAGATAAAAATATTTTAAAAGGAAAAAAAGCAAATCCTATAAAAAACATAGAAGGTTTAGAACAAGCTTTAAAAGCGCTTTTAAAAGGTACTGGTTTAAAAGCAGTAATCTCAAATAATACGATTGTAATTGTAAAAGAAAAAGTTAAGAATTCTTCTTCTACTTTGGAGGATGTTGAAGTTATTGAAAATTCAGATAATATTACTGAAGGTAGTGATTCATATACAATTACTTCAATGAATACAGCTACAAAGCTAAACTTATCCCCAAAAGAAACGCCTCAAAGTATCAAAGTAATTACCAATCAAAAGATACAAGACCATAATATGCAGTCCTTTGAAGATGTATCAGCAGCAACTGCTGGAATTTCTATGTCCAAAAGTTATATGACTTCTAATCAAATTTATAGCAGAGCCTTTAATGTAGATTATTATCAAATTGATGGCGTTCCTACCTTATATGATAATTCAAACCAAGAAGATTTAGTAATTTATGACAGAGTTGAAATTGTTAAAGGTGCCAATGGATTAGTAAGTGGTGCCGGAAATCCTGCTGCCAGTATTAATTATATTAGAAAAAGAGCAAAAAATAAAGACTTTCAAGGTTCTGTTGAATTAAAAGCTGGTTCGTGGAACATGCATGGAGCAACAGTAGATTTAGGCTCAGCTTTAAATGAAAAAGGAAGCTTAAGAGGAAGAATTATTGCTTCATATCAAAAGAATGATTCTTTTATTGATGAGTTTAATGAAGATAAAAATACATTTTATTCAGTATTTGAAGCGGATATAAGTGACAATACTTTATTAACTCTTACCTTAAGCAAACAAGAGTTTAATAATAAGAACTTTAATGGCTCTGGTATTCCTATATATTTCACCGATGGAAGTAGAACCAATCTGGATAAATCTTCTAATTTTGGAGCAGATACCGCTTACCACAAATCTGAAACGACTTCTGCTTCTGCAAAACTAGAGCATATATTTAATAACGATATTAAAGTTAGTACAAATTATTCTTACTCTAAAAATAAAATTGATGAAATTCGATTTTGGAATAGAAATGATTTCCCTAATAAAACAACAGGAATATATACTATTAATACTGGGTGGAATGATCTTGAGACAACGACTACTAATGCTTTAGATATTTATGCTTCTGTACCTTTTGTATTAGGTAATAGAAATCACGAATTTGTATCCGGTTTAATGTACAACAAAAATAAAGCTGAGTACATTTGGAATATTGAAAACGGAACTAAGTTATCTAGTAGTGTTTATAATTGGGATAATACTACTAGTTCTGGAGAATATGTTCTTGATGAGGAAGGAAAAAATGAGACTACACAAGTAGGGTTCTATTCTGTAGGTAAATTTTCTTTATCTGATAATTTTAAGTTAATTGCGGGAGCAAGGGTATCAAACTGGGAATATAAGAAAAAAGAAAAAACTATTGAATTCAAGAATAATATTACGCCTTTTTTAGGTTTAGTTTATGATATCAATGAAATACATTCTATTTACACAAGTTATACCAGTATCTTTAAGCCACAAACTGATAATCAAGATAAAAATGGAAAATACTTAGACCCTAAAGAAGGCAATAACTATGAAATTGGCTTAAAAAGTTCATTTTTTGATGATTCTTTAAATACAGGACTCACCTTATTTAGAGTTGAGCAAGACAATGTAGCAGTAAAGGATGGTTCAAACGTTGTCTTAAGTACAAGTGATCAAGCCTATAAACTAGAAAAAGGTGTTGTTTCAAAAGGTATTGAAATAGACATAGGTGGAGAAATAAACGACAATTGGAATGTTGATTTTGGCTTGGCCCACTATAATGCAACAAATAATGAAGGAGAACGTGTATCTACTCGCGTACCAAAAACACAAATAACACTTTCTACTAAATATACCTTAAACAAGCTAAGTTTTGGGGCAGGAGTTAATTGGCAAAGTGCATTTTATGCAACAGCTACAAACCCTGGCACAAATAAAGAAGAAAATAACACCCAAGAGTCCTATTACCTTGTAAATACAATGGCTAAATATGACATCAAGAATAACTTATCCATTCAATTAAATGTGAATAATTTATTTGATAAAGAATATTATTCAGCTATTCCTTATGGGAAAAGATACAGATATGGTGACCCTAGAAATATAACTATGAAACTAAATTATACGTTCTAATAGAATTTTTATATAAATAAGGCTACTTAAATGAGCGTTATTTAAAAAGACTTTGAAAATTCTCAAAGTCTTTTTCTAAACCTGTCCGTTTTTATCACCTAATCCGTCTTATATTATGGAAGCGACTTACTTTTTAAAGGAAAAACTTGAATAAATATTATGCTTTATATAAAGAACTATCAAAAATAGAAAACAATGGAAGAAAAATAGGTTTATTTAGAACAATATGTTCTATTTTTGGTGGCTGCTTTCTTTCTTATTTGGCTATGACTTTATTAGTTTATATACTTCCTGGAACGGTTGGAGAAAGTTTAACTGTACCAATAGTTTTTCATACTATTGTTTGGGCTATGTGTTCTTTATGGATAAGTATAGCTCTTACAAAATGGATTGCTTTGATGAGAGTTTTTGTTCCCTCTTTTATATTTTCAATATTATTAGTTATTTTTTATAATCTTTAAGGCCTTTGAATGAATGAATCAATACAAAAAGAAGCAAGTAGACAGGGGAATCAAAGACTTTTACGAGTACATGTAGTTGTAGGGATTACTTTCTCTTTATTTATGTATATATCAGTGTTTTTTGGAATATTTGCTATTGTACTTCCTTATGTATCTGCTTGGGAAAAACCTTCAAAACATTATGCAATGCCAGATATTAGAAATATAAACTACTCAGCAATGATTGATCCTGTTTTAGATGAGCCTGACTATCCTATGATAAATGGAGTTCAAATAAGACTTCCTGGATATTTAGGAAATCCCTCACTTACAATATCTGCTCCTTTTACAAAAAGAAGAATTTTTAATCCAAATACCAATGAAGAAGTGAAAAACGAGGGCAAACAGTCTCAACTTGCAATGTTTTTAAATCATATGCATTATGGAAGGCCTTTAAAAGATTTTGGTTATTGGCTTTTTGGTTTTGTGGCAGTTGCTGGTTTATTTTTAGTAGTAGGTGGGGTTGTTTTAGTACTTGTAAAAAAGTTTAATGATACAGGTAAAAATGCTCAAAGTAGATTTTCAAAATGGCATAGAAAAATATTTACTTGGGTTTTTCCTCCTTTTATTATCATCACTTTAACAGGGGCCTTGATGAACATAGGTTGGACTATGTCTATGCCTATGACTTACGTTGCTTCCAAAGGTGAGACTTTTCAAGAGTGGAAACTAACGAATCCTGTTTTATTTCCTGATTTACCTAGAATTGAAAAAAAGAACGATATCGTGCCTATGTTAAAAATGAATGAACTTATAAAAATAGCACAAAAAATTAACCCTGAAATTAATTTTAATAAAATAATTTTAATTAACTGGAAAGATTCAAGTGCTCAAGTTAAACTTGAAGGTTATAATCCGTATATGCCTTTTTTAAACGGAACATCAAATGACCCTAGTGTTACGCTAAAAGGGATTGATGGAACTTTGATCTCTCAGCAAAAAGTAATGGATAAACACTGGTCTGGACTCATTTATGACAGTACGATGTTTCTTCATAAATTATTTGGAGTTGATACTTTTACAAGGTTTTTTGTAGTTTTTATAATGCTTATTTCTGCTTTTGCTTTGGGTTTTGGAGTTTTATTATGGTTGGAGAAAAAAGCAAAAGTTTTTCCTAAAGATATTCCTGTTTACCAAGGTATGGGAAAACTATCTTTAGCTGTAATGATAGGGGTTATCCCTGCAACTGGGCTATTGTTTGTCTTGCAATGGATTTTGCCTTTTGATATGCAAGATAGGTTTCTTTTTCAAAAAGGAATGTTTGCAATTTTTTGGATAGGCACATATACTTGGGCTTGTTATAAAATAAACTCTTATGAAACAGCAAAACAATTTTTAAAAATTGCTTCAGTTTTTTTTATTATCTCACCATTTATTCACTTTTATTCTAGTGGTTTTTCACCTGTAAGATTATGGAATGAAAACATGGGGAATATTTTAGGAGTGGATATAGGACTTTTTATTTTTGCTCTTATCTTATTTTATGTAAGTGTGAAACTACCAAATTCTAGAGATGAAGCACAAAAATTTTGGACTAGAATACTATAAAGGAAAAATATGAAGAAAATTTTAATAGCTTTAGGTTTGTTTTGTACACTTGGTTTTTCACATAACTTGCTAATGGAAGTACTAGATAATGAAGATAATACGCTTACAATTGTAGGTGCTTATGATACAGGTGATAAAGCAGCAGGAGCTATGATAAGGTTTGAATCTCTTCGTACTGGCGCAATACTATATAAAAAAAGATTGCCTTATGAGAGTGAACTTACAATAAGTATTCCTAATGAAGCTTATCAAATAGTTTTGGATGGTGGGCCTGATCATGTACTTACTCAAGTAGGAATTAGTCCTAAAGAAGGTTTTTCAAAAAACCAAGAGAGTCAAGTTAATGGTATGGAAACAATGAAAACAGCTTCAAATACTATGACAACACAATTGTCACAAGCTAAGAATAATACGAATATTTGGGGTAATTTAACAATATTTCTTTTTACAATGTGCTTGATTTTATTCTTACTTGCAATTTATTTCTCTTTTAAAAATACAGAAAAAATAATCAAGGAAATTAGAAAACGTAATGAAAATATTACTTAAAAAAGACTTTTTTACTAAATTTATAAATTCTTTTTTCTCTTTGTCCTATTCATGATATTTCTACGTCTTATTAGTAGGAATATGACATAAAATAAGTTATTTTTAAAATTATTTTAGCATGGAAGTTTCTAAGTTTCTTTTTGATAATATCTATCAAAAAGAATTGGGAGCTATGACAAAGTACTATAATGAACTTGTTTACTATGTTCAAAGAATGATAGGTGACAAAGAAAAATCAACAGATATCATACAAGAAACCTATTTGAAGACTATAGAAAAGTCAAAAACAATAGAAATAAAAAACGAGCGTGCTTTTTTGTATAAGGTGGCTAGAAATCTTGTAGTTGATAAGGTGCGAAAAAGAGAAAAACTCCCAAAAGTAATTTACGAAGAAGCAGAACACTTTATTCCAAAAAAAGAACAACCCGAAGAAATAGCTTTGATTAATTCAAGAGAAGATGATATCAAAAGCATAATAGAAAACTTACCTCTACGAAGTAAACAAGCTTTTGTTTTACATATAATGAAAGGTTACTCACGAAAAAAAATATCTGAAATCATGGGAATTAGTGTTAATGCTGTACAAAAACACATTACAAGAGGTATAACAAAAGTTAAAGAACAAATAGATTTAGACGAATGGGAATTGTATGATTAAAAATAAAAAACTAGATAATGAAGCATCATACTGGCACTCTTGTAATAAAGAAGGTCTAAGTCTAAGCCAAGAAAAACTTTTTTTAAGATGGTTAAATGCTGATATCGAACATAAAAAAAACTATGATGCAATCACTAAACTAGAAAATATTTGTGCTTCTTTTGATGATGAATATCTGAATAATTTAGAGCAAGAGGTTTTATCAACAGATAAAAGATCAAAAATCTTTGAAAACTTAAAGTACTATGCAAGTGCAGCTGTTTTTATTCTAGCTGTTTGTGTAGGGGTTTTTAAGGTAAATGAGTATTATTCCCCTTCTTATATTCATACTTTAATAAGTGAAATAAAACCGATTAATGAAGTACCTTTGCCAGATGGTTCGCTTCTTGCATTGGATGCAAAAAGTAAAATCAATATAGTGTTTTATAAAAATGAGAGAAGAGTTGAACTTCTAGAAGGTCAAGTTCTTTTTGATATAAACAGAGATGTAAAGAGACCTTTTATTATTACATCAGGAAGTACACAAATTCAGGTATTAGGTACAAGTTTTGAAGTGAAAAAGTTAGCTAAATTTACAAGAGTTCGTGTTTCTTCTGGAAAAGTAAAAGTGTCCTATGTTTACAATAAAAATGAAACGCCACGCATACTCACTCTTTTGACAAAAGGTGATGAAGTTACTGTGAATTCAGAAGGAAAAGTTGTCGAGCTTAAAAAAGTATCTATAGAGAA
>CAJXWI010000162.1 GCA_913062735.1 uncultured Arcobacter sp. | reverse complement strand
AAAATAAAAATAAGTAAATGTTATCCATCAAGTAAACTCTTTGCTAATTCAATAATTTTTTCTTCTTCAATTTCTCTTATTGAGAAATCATTTTTGTCTAAACGTAAGGGATCAACTTTTGTATTAGATTCAATCACCTTGTTGATTGGGGTTAAATAAGTATTCCTATATCCAGGAGTATTACCAAAAAGTGTAATAGATGGTTTATTTAATCCCCAAGCCATATGAGTAGGACCAGTATCTCCTCCTATCAATAACTTACACATAGAAATCATAGCTTTTAGATCATTTAAATCACCCCTAGGCGCTTTAATTAAATATTCAGAATTCTCTTCTAAATAACTAGCAATTGAACTTTCTTCTTCATTTCCCCATACTACAAGAATCTCTTCTTTTAGAAGATTAGCTAAGGCTAGAAATTTCTCTTTTGGATAAATTTTATTGACCTTTGATGCACCTACTACAAAAATTATTTTATTCTCATATTTTCTCATATCTTTATTCTTATCAAAATATAAAAAAGTTTTTTTATTTAAAATATCTTTTTCTTTTACCTTAATATCAAAAGCAGAACAAATTACTTCAAGATTTCTTTTAATAACATTTTCTTCATAAGCAATCTTAACCTTATATTTATATAAATAAGAAGAAAGTCCTTCTCTTGTAGACTCTTTTGAAAAACCTACGATATCCTTAGCAATTAATTTAGAAACAATAGCAGATTTAATCAAACCTTGGGCATCTATTACTAAATCATAGTTATTGTTTTTGTATTTCTTTATTTCTTTAATAGTAGTAAAAATACTCTTTTTACTTTTTTTGAGTTTTTTTAATTCTAAAATAAATATATTGGAAACATCGGGATTATAGTTTAATACTTCTGCAAAAGCTTTTTCAACAAACCAGTCAATTTCTAATTTTGGGTTATTTTGTTTTAAAAACTGTAAAGCCAACATAGCATGAATAACATCCCCCATAGCAGAAAGCTTGACAATAGCAATTTTATTTATAGATTTCATCATAAAATCCTTTAAATCTTTTGTGCAACCAAAACCACTGTTTTTTGTCTTCTAAAATAATGGTTTCTAATGCATTGGCTTGAAGTTGAGAAGATTGTAATAAATCATCTTTTTCATTTTCTGTTTTTATTGGTGCAATAGCATCATAAAATTTAATTTTATATTTTTTGTTACCTAAATTTATAGCAGCAGCCGGAATAATATAAGCATCAAATTTTCTTGCTAATATAGCAGTAGAAGAACTTTGATATACATTTTTAGAGAAAAGTTTTACATTAATAGCATTAATAGGGTTAACATTTTGGTCAATTACTAAAGATATTACTTTGTTGTTTTTCAAAGCACGTACGAGATGCTTTAAAGCCCCTAATCTAAAGACAATTTTTGAACCGGATTTTTCTCTGCTCTTTACTAGAAAATTATCAAATTCTTTATTTTTAGAAGCACGGGCAACTTGAACAAGGGGCGTTACAAACTTATTAACATAATAACTCATTATTTCCATATTTCCATAATGAGCAGAAATGAAAATAATTCTTTTATTTTGTGCTTTTAATTTATGAAATACTTCTATATTTTCAAGTTCTATATTTTTTAAAAACTCTTCATCCTGCACATCTAAGTTCTCGATAATCGTTTGTCCCCAAGAAAGCATATTAGCATATGAGTATTTTTGTATTTCAGTGATTTCTTCTTTTGATATATCTTTAAAAGCAAAATTTAAATTTGTTTCTATTACTTTATTCGATTTTTTTCCAATTAAATATAAAAGTTTTGCAAGGTTTTTAAAAAAAGAATCTCTCATGAATTGAGGTATTATTTTTAAAAAAAAGACGAATATCATAAACAACTTAAACGTCATTTTATTCATAAAACAACTTTTATTTTACAGCCCTTTGGACTTTCTAATTTATCTACTTCATATTTTACCAAATACATTTCTTCTTCAAAAACCAATTTTAGTTTGTTATCATCTAGTACGTACGTAACTTTAGGACAGGAGAAGTCTCGATTTACACATAAGTTAATACTAATCATAAAAGATAAATATTGCATGGTTTCGCAACTTGGAAGTAAGTCTTCGTATTCAAATATGTCTTTTTCTTTTATTAAGGACTTTTTAGAGAATTTGATAATTAATGCAATAATAATTCTAGATTCATGACAAATATCATAATTTAAACCATTTAAAATAAAGTCAAAAGTATTATCATTGGATTTATAAAAATTTAAAGAAATACCAATTGAGTGAAGTTTTGAAGCAATTACTAAAAGTGTTTTATATTTATCATCTAAATTATGCAAAGGTTTTAATGCTTCAAATATTTTTGCAGCATTTGCTCCTAAATATGAACTTTGCTTGGAATCTACATTAAATCTATCAAGTAAGGACCTTACACTTACATTATAATTACTTGGAAACTTAAAGTTTGAGTTTCTTAATAAATCATGTAAATAAACGCCTTCTCTAACTCCTGTTCCAGAACTTAGAACATCTTTTATATTAAGTTCTTCAAGAACTGTTTTAAAAATAAAAGTACCTTCTTTAATCGTATCAAACCTGTCTTTTTTTACACCAATACGTTTTAATTCTTCTTTATTATTAGCATCTAAAATTTGATCAAAAATATATTTATATCTACTAACATCATAAGAAAAACCATGAATTACATCTAAAGGGTATTGCTCTTTTTTAAGAACTATTTTACTTAAGGTTCTTATTGTTCCACCAATACCAATAACAGAAGAAGAAATATCAAAACCAGAGTTTTTGATTTCTTCCAATTGTTTTATTATGTATTTTTTTGCACCTTCAATATCATTTTTTGAAAAAAACAATTCGTTCATACGAACGGTTCCTATGTTTAAAGAAATACATTTTTGAATGATTCCTTCTTTTACTAGAGCAAACTCAGTAGAACCCCCACCAATATCCATAGTAATAAAATCTTTTTTATCTAAAAGATTTAAAGCAGCTAAACCACCATAATAAGCTTCTTTTTCGCCTTCTATAATTTTAATATTTAAAGACAGTTCATTTTTAACTTTATTTAAAAAAACATTTGAATTGGGAGCATCTCTTAAAGCTGACGTTGCTACACACAATACTTTTCTTGACTTTAATGCTTTTGCTATATTTAAAAAAGATTTTAGGGAATCAAAAGCGCGCCTCATTGGTAATTCTTGTAAATTACCTTCATTTTCGTAAGAGCCTTCTGATATTTTCACTCTTGCTTTGGTCTCATTAATCAAATGAAAAGCATAACGTGAACTTTTTTCTAGGACAACCATCCTCATTGAGTTAGACCCAATATCTATAACAGTTGTTATTTTTGCCATATTATATTTCTTCTAAATTATCAAATTTATATTGTAATTCAGCACTTGATTCAACAATATCTTTGTCTAGAATAATACAATCAACGGGGCAAACTTCCACACACGATGGTTCATCATAAGAACCTACACACTCTGTGCATCTATCTGATTCAATTACATATATTGGATCGCCTTCTTCAATAGCTGTATTGGGGCATTCTTCTCTACAAGCATCGCATGCAATACACTCATCCATAATTATTAATGACATTTATATTTCCTATTTCTTTTAATTACAGCAGTTATAACCTATTCTTCATTAATAATTTCTTTAATCTGTTCTAACATAGTAGAACTCTTACTTACAATTAAGAATTCTGCTGAAATACTTATATGTAAATCCTCGCAAATATGCAAAGCAGCCTTAACATCAAAATCTCTTATCTTGCCTGAAAACATTACAAACTTACAACTATGTGCCATACATAAAGACAAGGCAATTGCTCCTAAAGACCGGTATTTTATGTTTTTATCATAAAAAACACTACAAATATCACTTCGTCTATAGGCTCTTTCAAAAATACCAATATTGCTTGTTGTTTCATCAAGGAAAATTTTGTTTTTTAAAGTAAAGAGATCAACTCTGTGCACTTTAGAATCAAGTTTATACACTAAAGAAGCGTCATTTAAATTACAAATGCAAGAAGCAAATACTTTTTTATTTACTTCAATAGCCACACTCGTACCGTAATAAGGGATATTATTTATAAAGTTAGAGCTTCCATCAAGTGGATCAATTGTAATTATATATTGTTCTTTGAGTTTTTCTGTAGTTTTTAAGTAACCGATTTCTTCTGAATATATATCTCCAAAAATACTTAAGTGTTTTATAAAAATATTTTCGCAAATAATATCGATTTTAAGACTTTTATCTCCACCAGCACCAATAGTTTCGGTATAAGAATAATCATCAAGAGACAATGAAGTATTTAAATATTCATATATCTCTTGATTGGCTTTGATACAGGAATCAAGGAACTTTTGCATCTTAAGCTAAAAGTTCTTTTACCATTAGTTTTGCAGCATCTCTTCCATCAGCTGCTGCTGTAACTGCTAAGTCGGCCCCTCGTTGGCAATCTCCACCTGAGTATACTTTGGCATTAGAAGTTTTGAATAAACTTGTTTCTACACAACCCCATTCATCTCTTGAAATATTTAATTCATCCAAAAATTTAGGTTCTTCACAAGAAAATCCTAAAGCGAGTACAATAATATCTGCATCTTCAATATAAGTAGAATCAGGAATAATTTCAATTTTCTGACGTCCGCCTTCTTTTGCTTCACTTAATTGTGTTTTTTCTAAAAGAACTCCAGAAGCAAAATCATCTTTAGAAAGTATTTTTGTAGGACTTACATTAAAAATGAACTCAACCCCTTCTTCTTTTGAGTTAACCACTTCTTTTCTTGAACCTGGCATATTGGCTTCATCTCTTCTGTAAAGACATTTGACACTTTTAGCACCTTCTCTTACAGAAGTTCTAAGACAATCCATTGCCGTATCCCCTCCTCCAATAACTACTACTTTTTTATCTTTAACATCAATGCTTAATTCAGCTCTTGAATCAAAGTTTCTTTTTTGAATACTCTTTAAAAAGTCAATCGCTAAATATACATTAGATGATTCTTCACCTTCAAGATTCGATTTTCTACCTTTTGTTGCCCCAATTGCTAAATAAATAGAATCAAAATTTTCTTCTAATTCTTTGATTTGAACATCTTTACCAATTTCACAATTAAGTTCTAATTTCATTCCCGCTTCAATTAACCAATCAAATCTTCTTGTAACTACTGATTTATCTAATTTAAATCCGGGAATACCATATGTTAATAAGCCCCCTGCACGATCATCTCTTTCATACATAGTAACACCAATACCTTTTCTTAAAAGAAAAGTAGCAGCAGAAATACCAGAAGGTCCAGAACCAATTACCGCAACTTTTTTAGTACTAGTAATTCCAGGAAATTTAGGTTTTAAACCTCTTGCAAAAGCTTCTTCTGAAATATGTGTTTCCACAGCCCCAATAGAAATAGCTCCATGTCCTGTATTTAATGAACAGGCACCTTCACATAATACATCTTGTGGACAAATTCGTCCCAAAATTTCTGGGAAAGGAGAAGTTTCATTAGATAAAGCAAAAGCTAAATCAGGATTCTTTCCTGCTGTTTGTTTTAACCAAGAAGGAATAAAGTTATGCAAAGGACAACCTGTGTGACAATATGGAATTCCACACTGCATACAACGATCTGATTGTTCTTTTGCTCTTTGTTTTTCAAATACTTCATAAACTTCACCATAATCTTTTAAACGCTGAAGTACATCTCTTTTTTCAGGATTTATTCTCTCAAATTTTGTAAAATTTATCATTCTAATCTCCTTCGTCTGGATCTAATGGTAAGACCGTCATATTTTTTGGTTTAACCATCCAAAAGTTTCTAATTTCAGCTCTATAATTATCAATAATATCTTGTGCTTTTAAACTCTCTGTTTCATTAATATAATCCAATAAAAGACGTTTTAAATACAAGCGCTCGCGTTCTGTATCATCAGTATCTATTCTTAATGCTTCTACTAATTCTTGATTCATTTTATCAACAAAAGACTTTTCAGGATCATAAATAAAAGCTAATCCACCCGTCATACCAGCACCAAAATTAATACCAGTATTTCCTAATGTTACAACAATACCAACCGTCATATATTCACAAGCATTATCTCCAGTACCCTCAACTACGGCTACAGTTCCAGAGTTTCTTACTGCAAACCTTACACCTACACAGGCTCTGATGTATAATTTTCCACCAGTAGCTCCATATAAACAAGTATTTCCACCAGCAGCAAATTCTTCTCCTTGATGGAAAGGATTAATAATGATT
>CAJXWI010000161.1 GCA_913062735.1 uncultured Arcobacter sp. | reverse complement strand
AAAGCTTACAAAAACTCTAAAACTTGAAGGTAGGGTAAGTTTGAGTATTCCAAAAAACGAGGAAGCTGTATATACTATTAAAAATAAAGCACAAGATTTATATGATCAAAAAGTATACCACTATGACCAGTACTCAAAAACACTTATAAAATCTTTTACCTGGAATGATGTGGGTTCTATGATGCAAAGTAGGCAGTGGTTAATGCGTTTTCACCAAGGTTTATTCGGACTTTGGAATTGGGTTTTAATGTTAGTTGTTTCTTTATTGTTCTTTTTTTCTGGTATTGCTGGAATTGTTTCGTATTATTTACGAAAAACAAAAAATGATTTTTCTATTCCTGCTGTGCCAGCGCAATTTAAAGTAGGCAAGGGAATTATCGTCATTCTTCTATTCTTGTGTGTATTCTTTCCCTTATTTGGTATGAGTGTTTTGTTAATTGTAATTTTTGAGTTCTTGAAAAAATATTTATTTCAAAGAAAAAAGTAAATCATTTTAAATCTTTCATTTGATATTTTAGTAGCTATATTATTAATCCTAAAGTTGATTATAATGGGCTGCTTCAAGTGATAAGAATTAAAGTGAGTGCTTGTTTTAATTTGTGATAATTGTTAAATAAAATAATGCTAAAAACATAGCATTATTTTTTATAAATCAATAAAAAATCTGTTTTTCTCTAAATATACAATGTCGTCTTTTATCACAAGTACAAACAATAACAAGATGATAAATACAAATAATAAAAATGAAAAAAAAGAGAGGATGATGTCTTTCATGGTTTGACCTTTTGTAAAAGATTCCTAAGCTCTATTAAATAAGACGGAATACTCACAGAAAACGGACACATAAATAAGATATTTTTCAAAATTTGATACCCATAAATCAAAATACTAACTAATTTTAAATGAAAAAAATACTGACACAAATATTAAAAGAATTTCAATATTAATAAAATATGCAAAACTTGACAAATTAATAAACATATGTTAATATCTTCATATGTAAAAAATACCATATGAAGGAATACTATGAAAAAAACATTTAAAGCTCAGAACATCTCTTGCAAGAATTGTGCAAATTTAATTAAAGGCTCACTGGAAGACGACTTTGGAGAGATTATCGTTAATTTAGAAACTAATCCCAAAGAAGTTACGCTTGATATTGAAGCTTCAAAAGAAGAAGAATTTAAAAGTGAAATGGCCGATATTGGTTTTAAGATTATAGAAGATTAAGATGAGTGAAGATACAAAACTTCTTCGCTCTTGTTGCGAAGATGAATCTTATTTAGAAGAGATTCAAAACTCACTACCAAAAGAAGAAGAACTTCCTTCAATTACGTGTGTGTTTAAAGCCTTGAGTGATCCTATAAGAGTCAAAATACTCTATGCTTTGCTTAATTATGAAATTTGCGTAGGTGAAATGGTAAGAGTGCTTGATTTACCCCAGTCTCATGTCTCTCATCAACTTAAAATTTTAAGAGAAAAAAACATTGTCACTTTTAGAAAACATAAAAAAATGTCTTTTTATCGTATATGCAATAAAGACATCAAAAGTTTATTAGAGACTGTTTTAAAAAGTAGCGCTGACAAAGGATAAAAATGAAAAAAGAAAACATTAAATTAAATATATCGGGTATGACTTGTGTTAATTGCAGTAATGGAATTAAAAAAGTTACTTCTAAAATGAAAGGCCTTATAAGCTCAGACGTTAGTTTTGCGAATAATTCTGGTGAATTTGTTGTTGATAGCGAGCTTTTAGATAAATCTAAACTCATACAAAAGATAAAATCTCTTGGTTATGATGTCGTTGAAAATTTACATGCGCTAGAAGTTAATAAAGAAAAAGCCTATGTAACCTTACGATCTATGTTTATTTTCTCTTTTATTTTAACAGCCGCTATGTTTTATTTAATGTTTAGACCCCTAGGCGATAATACTCAAACAATCGTTTTTATTTTAGCTACTTTTGTGCAGTTTCTTGCAGGTGGGCGTTTTTATGTGCTTTCTTATCAGGCATTAAGTCATAAGAACTATGATATGAATGTTCTAGTAGCACTAGGTACTTCTGCTGCGTATTTTTATTCTGCTTTTGTTGTTTTATTCTCTGAGCTGATTCCAGAAAACATGCGTTTTGTGTATTTTGATGGGGCTAGTGTTATTATTACTTTTGTATTATTGGGCCGTTTATTGGAAGAGCGTTCACGTGCACGTGCCAGTGATTTTTTAAAAAACCTTATGGATTTAAGTCCTGTAAATGCTAACTTAATACAAGAGGATGGAAGTATTAAAGAAATAGCTGCAAAAGACTTACAAATTAAAGACAGGGTTTTAATAAAACAAGGTGAAAAAATATCTACAGATGCACTTATTATTGAAGGAAATGCTCAAATTGATGCTTCTATGATTACAGGAGAGTCTTTGGCTGTATATAAAGAAGAAGGCGATGAAATTATTGCAGGAACTATTAATATTCAAGGAACATTAAAAGTAGAGGTTTTAAAACGCTCAAGCGATACACAACTTTCAAAAATTATTGAATTATTAGCAAAAGCACAAAGTAAACAAATGCCTATTGCTAGGTTTGCTGATAAGGTTGCTAATGTTTTTGTGCCTATTGTTATACTAATTTCCATATTGACTTTTATTTTGTGGTACTTTTTTGTAGGAGATACTTTAAGTGCCATCCTTGCAAGTATTTCTGTACTTATTATTTCTTGTCCTTGTGCCCTTGGCCTTGCAACTCCTATAGCAATAGTAAGTTCCGTTGCAAAAGGAGCCAAAGAAGGAATATTAATTAAAAACCCTGAAGTCTTAGAAATAATAAAAGACATACACTATGCAGTATTTGATAAAACAGGTACGTTAACCAAAGGTGAAATAAGTATAAAAGAGATTCTAATTGATAAGGGGCATATAGAAGATATTGCTAGTATTGAGCTTTTAAGTGAGCATCCTATATCAAAAGCCATTGTTAAATATGCAAAAAACAATAATGTAGAAATGAATAAAAAAGTAGAAGATTTAAAAACGATTGCGGGAATGGGAATGGGTGCTAGAATAGAAGGAAAAGAAATCTTTATTGGAAATATGCCTTTAATGAAAGAAAATGCAATTGTAATTCCAAAAGAAAAAGAAGACTTTTATAACGAAACCTTAGCCAAAGGAAATGGCGTAATTTTATTAGCTGTTGATAAAATATGTATAGGGGTAATAAGTTTAGAAGATAAATTAAAAGAGGGTGCAAGAGAGTTAATAGCTTCTTTAAAGAAAAGAAATATCAAACCCGTGCTATTAACAGGAGACAATGAAATTACGGCTAAAAGTGTAGCGGGTATTTTAGGAATAGCTGAAGTATATGCACAAGTATTGCCCAATGAAAAATATGAAATCATTAAAAAAATGCAAAAAAATGCAAAAGTGATGTTTATAGGGGATGGATTAAATGACTCTATTTCTATTAAACAAGCTGATATTGGAGTGACTTTAAATTCTGGTTCTGATATTACTAAAGATGCAGGTGATATTATATTAATGAACAATGATATTAAAATGGTAGAAAAAAGCATCGATTTGTCTTTTAAAACCATGAGAATTATAAAACAAAATCTTTTTTGGGCCTTTTTTTACAATGCCTTAGGTATTCCTCTAGCTGCTGGTGTTTTATATCCATATTTTGGAATTTTATTAAGTCCTATGTATGCAGGTATGGCTATGAGCTTTTCTTCTGTTATTGTAGTATTAAATTCTTTGCGTTTAAAACTCTTATAAAAAAGTCTTGTTAAGACATGGTTAAGATAAAGTTCATAATGTATTAAAAGAAGCATGTGATAATTTTAAATCAAAAACATCTTAGGATGTTTTAATTTAAGGATTAATTATGAATAAAAAAATTATTACAGGAATAGTACTTTCTACCATGTTGGCTTCAGGCTTATTTGCTTTTTCGCAAGATACAAAAGGTGAAGGCCATAAAAAGAACTTTAAAAAACATCATAGTATGAATAAAGAGCATAAAATGCCATTTTTTTCAACATTAAAAAAGATATATTTAAGTGCTAAACAAAAAGAAGAGATTAAAAAAATCATGCATGAGAGTATGCAAAAGAAGCATTCTTTATTAGATGCTTTTACAAGTACTTCTTTTAATAAGAATAAATACCTTTCACTTATGAAAGCAAAAAAAGAAAATATGTTAGAATCAAAAGCAAATGTGATTGAAAAAGTATATGCTGTATTAAATAAACAACAAAAAGAAGAACTAAAAAAACGATTAGATGACAAAAAAGAAAGAATGTCTTCGCGTCATAATAAAAGGTTAAACAATGACAAAGATACTAATGGTTGAAGACGATAGTGAGTTAGCAGAAGTGTTAACTCAATATCTTTTAAAGTTTAATATAGAAGTGACAAATTTTGAAGATCCTTTTTTAGGGCTTAGTGCTTTAAAACTAAAAACCTATGATTTGGTGATTTTAGATTTGACTCTTCCTGGAATGGATGGTTTGGATGTATGCAAAGCTATTTTAGAACATCATGATATTCCTATTATTATTTCAAGTGCGAGAAGTGATATAAGTGATAAAGTTTCTGCTTTACAATTAGGAGCTGATGATTATTTACCAAAGCCTTATGATCCAAGAGAGTTAGAAATACGAATTAAAACCATTCTTAGGCGTTTTAATAAAAGCAATAAAACACATGATGAAAAAAAAACCTTTGTATTAGATGAAGAGAAAAAAACAATCAAAAAAAACAATCTTGCGCTTAAATTAACTGCTGGGGAATATGAAGTACTGTCTTTGTTTTTAAAACGGGTGGATTTTATAATTTCGAGAGAAGACATATTTGAACATTCAAATTTATTAAATTCTGATTATGACAATGTTGGCTCTTTATCTGTTATAATAAACAGAATAAGACATAAAATTGAAGATGACAGCAAAAAGCCACAATATCTTCATACAATTCGAGGAATGGGGTATAAATTCACACAATGAACAGACAATCAATATTTTTTACAATAATAATTTCATTTATAATTTCACTGATACTTGTTACAAGCTCTTTTGTAATTCTTTTAATTAATGATTACAAAAATGAAAATCGTGAATTAAAGAAGCGTTATTTTCCAATAGCTCAAATGGTACTTGTAAGTCAAATGAAACATAATAAGCGTGGCGGATCTTCATTTTCTAATAAAAAGCGCATTAATTTCAAAGAAAATATAGAAGCAATGAATTTAGAAATCATTTCTAAAACAGGTACCCAAAATGCAATTACCTATAATCCAATGACAAAAGTTTTAGTTAAAAAGAATATAAAACATGGTCTTGTTCGTGTTATATCCTTAGACAGTACTTTGTATTTGTATATTAAAGATAGGGGTAAAACATTTTTATTAAAAGACAATAATGATGTTTTTGAAAATACAAGAATTTATTTAATCTTGGTTTTTGCTGTTATTTTTATTACCTTGATTGTTTCTTTTATTACAACCTTACGAAAACTTTATCCTTTAAAAATATTAAAAGATAAGGTAAAAATGTTAGGGGATGAGCACTTTGATTTTAAATGTTGTGATACGAATAAACTTGATGAGGTATCTGTTTTAGCCAAGGAATTTAAAAATGCGGCCGATAAATTAAAACAGATAAAAGACGCAAGAAATATTTTCATTAGAAATATTATGCATGAATTAAAAACACCTATTACAAAAGGTAAGTTTTTAAGCGAACTTGATAACAGCGCGGGTAATGATGAAAAAATGAAGAATGTTTTTAATCGTTTGGAATCCCTTATTAATGAGTTTTCTTCTATTGAAGAACTTATTTCTTCTACAAGTAATATTGAAAAAAATGACTATTTTTTAGCCGATGTTATTGACAATGCTTCTGATATGCTTTTATTGGATGAAGATGTAATTATTAATAAATACTCTAATAAAAAACTCAATATAAACTTCAAACTTTTCTCAGTTGCTGTGAAAAATTTATTGGACAATGCAATTAAATATTCAAACTCTTCAAGTGTACGCATTGAAACCAATGATGAAAATGAGATTTTATTTATTAATGATGGAAAAAAACTCCTTCATCCTTTAGAGGATTATTTTGAACCCTTTTTCATGAATGAAGATAAAAGTAAAGAAGGTTTTGGTTTGGGTTTATATATTGTCCATGCAATTTTAAAAGCCAATGATTATGAATTAAAATATATTTATGAAAATGAAGAAAATATTTTCATTATAAAAGTTAAAAGTTAAAAGTTAAGGACAAAATATATACGACATTGCAATTATTGGAG
>CAJXWI010000160.1 GCA_913062735.1 uncultured Arcobacter sp. | reverse complement strand
TCAAAAGTTACACTAAAATTTACCAAGTTATTTTTATTGTCCAAATTTTTCACAATATTATAATATTGAATTAATTGTTTTATTGACGAATAATCAATATTTGAAACTTTGCTTTGATCTTCATTTAATAAAAGTCTGTTAATTAGCTGATCAAAACCTTTTTTAATAGCTTTATTGGCTAATTGTTCACTCGTATCACCATCCCTTTTTTTTATTAGAATATTATCAACATTAAATAAGTTGTTTTCTGATAAAAGATTTCCAGTTTTTAAAAAAACTACTAGAAAGTAGTTTTTTTATTTCAAGCGTTTAACTCTTTTTACCATCAAAGTTTTTAGATAAAGACTCTTCAACAATTTGCCCTGCTAAGTTATCTGTGATATTTGCTATTTCTTCTGCTTTTGATGCAATACTGGCATTTTCTTGCGTCATTGTATCTAAAGAAGCTACTGCATCATTAATTTGATTAATTCCAATAACTTGTTCATTAAAATTAAGTAAAACACCTTCAATTAAGGAGGTAGTTGTATTTACATTTTCATTAAGTTCTACATAGCCTTTAATCATATCTTGTGAAATATCTTTTCCTTCTTCTGCTTTGGAAGTAGCATTTTCAACAAGTGCTTTGATTTCTTTTGCAGCATCAGCTGAGCGTGAGGCAAGATTACGTACTTCTTGTGCTACAACTGCAAAACCTTTTCCCGCTTCTCCTGCAGTTGCTGCTTCTACCGCCGCATTTAAAGATAAAATATTGGTTTGAAATGCTATTTGATCTATTACTATAATTGCTTGAGCAATAGCTTGAGTTTGAGAATTAATCGAATCCATTGCGATTGCGGTTTTAGATGCAAGTTCCTGCCCTGATACAATAGAGCCTTGTAGCGTTTTTGCATTATTTGACATATTATTCATACTTGTTTTATTCGTATTCATAGTAGCACTTAATTCTTCTATACTGGCAGCTGTTTCTTCTAAGGATGCAGCTTGTGTAGTAGAAGAAGAACTTAGTTTTTTTGTCAGACTTGATAAGGTAATGGAATTGTCTTTTAAAGAATACCCATTGTTTAAATTTTGTAATAACATTGAAGAAGATACAATACCTAAGGTATTTGTATCTTCATAAAGCTTTTTAATTTGTGCTTGCATATTATTTATTAATACACGTTTAGTATAATCGCTAGAAGAATACGATGAAAGTACACTTTGCACATTAAATATATTGTTTTGAATACTTTGTAACATAGAATTTACAACGTCTTTTAATTCATTTAATAAGGGATTGTTTGACTTTGTTTTAATTAAAGAATCTAAATAACCTAGTTTTACTTTATTTGCAACATCCAAGGTATTTTGAATAAGTTTTTTATCAATGGAAATATTTTCTTTTATTTGTTGAATATTCGTATTAATTAAAGAAGACATCACTCCTAATTCATCATTTGATGAAATTTTAATTAAGTTAGTATTCTCAATTTTATTGTTTAAAAAATCAAAAAACTCTTCAAGCCCATCTTGTAAATTATGTAAAGGGATGATAACTAGTTTTTTAATAATCAAATATATAAACAAAATGATTAAAACAATTAGAACAAAACTCAATAAACCTAGTATATATGAGAATTCTGTGCTTTCTTTTAAAAAGTCTTTTTGCACTGCGCCCAATACTATTTTCCAATTTCGTTCATCATAATTTTCATAAAAAGCAGTTTTTTCGACTTTTTCTTTTCCCAGATAATTTTCATAACCCATAGTATTTTTGTACATGTTTTTTACAAAATGTTTTCCATTTTCATCTTTGCTATTGAATAAATTTTTACCCTCTAAACGTGGATGCAATAAGACCTTCGCTTGATTTTTAATTTTAGTATCAAGTATATACAAAAACCCATTTTCACCTATTTTTACATTTTTTAAACGTTTTTTTAGATTTGCAAAACTACTTGTATAATTGTACCCTACTGCTAAAATACCAATAACTTTATCATTTTTTATTATTGGATTATACACTGACATATAATCATTATTTACCCAATGTTCATGTAAGTACGCTTTTTTTGCTTGAAGAATTGTTTTATAAACTTTAGAGTTTTTATCAAGTTTATTTCCTTGAATTCTTTTATTATTTTCATCACGAACTGATGTTGAAATAATCACAAAGTCATCACCTGTTCTTGCATAAATAGATGCTGTTGCACCTTGAATACTCGTAAAGTTATCAACAAAATGAAATTTATTATTTAAGGCCATCCCATCACTTGCTAATAAAGGTGTTTCAACTTCATTTACTTTGATTAGTCGTTTGGGATTAATCATTATCTCATCAAACTGTTCATCAAAAGAAACATATAAAGAATTCGCAGTATCTTTTAACAATTCATCATAACCCACAATACTTTGCTCAATTTCATGTAATCGTGTCTTTAATTGAGTTTGTACTTTGTTAATAATCAAATTTTTTGTATAAATAACGGAAAATACATTAAATGCCAAAAGGCATAAAGAAAGAACAAGACCCAAAATAATGGTAGTTTTAAGACTGAGTGTTAAGTTTTTTAAAATCATAAACATCCTTATAGTTAATTAAATAACTTAACAAAATAAAATGTAAGGATAATGTAAGTAGCTAAATAAAAATGATAAGTTTTTTATTTCTACTCATAATTAATCGCCAGCAAAATTTAGGAAAAAGCAATAATGCAAGCTCACATCCTTTCTTAAGCAATACTAATAAATAAACAGATAAAATTTCATAATTACTTTAGGAAAAACTATGATTATTACCTTACTTACGTTTTATATTTTTATTGTTATGAGTGCTGTTGCAAAAATACATATGTATTGGATGCAAGGAGGTTTATGGCCAGGGGAGAATAAACAAGATTTAATTAATAAAGTCATAGGACAAGGCAATCTTTTTCCTTCTGCACTTTCTTGTTTGGGAGTAATTGTTGTTTTTGTAATAATGGCTATCTTTCCTCTTGGAATTTATTACAAATTTGATTTTGGCTTTATGAATCCGTATACTTCTTATATTATGTATTTTTTTTCAGGGATTTTCTTTCTTAGAGCTTCTTTGATGTTTATTCCTAGAATTGAACAAAGAGCACATAAAATATTTATTCAATACAATAAACGTTATTATGCACCTCTTTGTTTCTCTCTTTCTTTTGCGTATTTAATACTTGCAGGGAATGTATGAAACTATAGTTTTGTTTCTTTACATTCTTGAAGCATTGTATTTTCAGCTTCTTCTTCAATAAAGTCTGGACGTTTGGCATTTTTGGCCAAAAATAAAAGAACTGCAACACAACAAGACAGCACACACATAGTGATCCACAAAACAAAACCTCCATACACTTGTAGTAAAAATCCTCCTACAACAGGAGCTAATACTATGCCAATTAAAGAAAGTTCAGCCACTCCATAATAAGAACCTTTTAGGTGTTTTGGTGCCATTGTATCTACTATAATACTTACCGTTGGAAATAAAATACATTCTCCCATACTTAATATTAGAACTGCTATCATAATACCTTGCGCATTTTTAGGTTCTACATTAGCAAATACAATAAAAGCAACAATAAATAAACATACTCCTAAAAAAGCACGATTAAAAACAGTAACATTTTTAAGTAATTTTAAAATAGGAAACTGAAAAATAATTATTGTCATACCATTTGCAAATACTAAAGATGCAAAGAGAGCCGTTAATCCTTCAAATTCATACATTCTTAAATATTGTAACAAACTTGAATCTATTTGCATAAATGCTATCATTGTAAGTGCATTTGCAACAATAAAGAATAAAAAAGCATGGTCTTGTTTTAAAATTGAATATAAGAACTTAAAGTTTGTAGCTTTTTGCAGATCTTTTTTTCTATTTTTAATACGGTCTTTAAAAAGATATAAAGCGGTCAAAAAAGAGAAAAAACAAATAATGGATACCAGTAAAAATGTTTCTTTTGAAGCAGTAAGCCCCAAACTTAAACCTGCCATTGGGCCAAAAGCGGAACCCACATTAATTGCATAATATCTAAGATGTAAAGATAGTTCTTTTGTTTTTTGATGAACTAGGGTATCTGTCATTAATGCTTTACTTGGGTTTTCAACCAGTGAGCGCCCAATAGCTTGTAGAGAAGTTCCTATAAAAAAACCTTCTAAAGTACTTGAAAATGCCATTAAAGCCATTGCAAAAACAGAAAGAATAAGACCTGCTAAGATCACTTTTTCTCTTCCAATACGATCAGATAGATTTCCTGCAAAAAAACCTACAATAATACCAATTAATAAAGAAGAAGACAAAAAGAAACCTATTTCTAATTCATTCAAATCAAAATTATCATGCAATAACAGAGCTAAAAAGGGCCAAACCATAAACATTGTAAAACGATTAAAAAAAGTCTGTATAATAATATACCAAACTCTAGAATCAAATAATTTAATTTCTTGCAACATAAGCTCACCTTTTAAAAGAGTTAATACTATATCTTGGAGTTTGTTCTTTGAATAATTTTAGTAGCTATAATTTTGGAGAAAAAACTTTTGATAGATAAAATAAGTTGTTTTAGTATAACTGATTTTGAAGTGAATGTCATCTTTTTTGAAAAAGAAAAAAGCCTAGGCTTTTTCCTTTTTATGGTGTATCTATTTCTTTAGTTTTACATTTTGTTTTGCATTTATCTAACATAGATAAAATAGCTGGTAACATCAATAAATCAGCTATTACTGCAATTATTAAGGCAGATGCAGTTACAACTCCAAACATATAATTAGGTAAAAAATCAGAAAATACAAACACTGAAAAAGCCAGACTTAAAATAAGTGTTGTAAAGATAATTGCATTTCCAGCATATTGCATTACATAAGTAAGACTGTCTTGCATGTTTTTACCTTGTTTTCTTGCTTCAAAGTATTTAACAAAAAAGTGAATACTATCATCTACTGCAACTCCTATGATAATAGCTCCTGCAATAGCAACACCAATATCAATATAAATACTTAACCATCCCATCATACCAATTACTAAAACAATAGGTAAAACATTTGGTAATACAAATAATGCAATGTATCTGATTCGTCTAAAAATAAGTAGCATCATCAAGGTAACTGCAACAATAGCAATTGAAATAGAAGAAATAAGAGTAGCCGTAACATCGTGTTGCATATGTGCAAACATTACTGTTTGTCCATTTACCTCAGCGCTATATGGTGTATCTTTCCACCAATTTTCTGCCCAAGCTATCATTTCTAAATCTTTTGTTGTATCTACTACATTAATTGCAGCTGTAATTCGTAATTGTCTCTCTTCAATATCCATTTGATCATTTATTTCCATTCCTTGAGGAAGAGATAAAGAATATAATAATAAATATTGTGCAATTAATGCCTGATTAGAAGGAACTGATTTTGAATTGTTCATAACTTCATTAAATTTTTTAACCACTTGTAATAAAGAGGTGATATGTCTAACTTCTGATGGAAAAGCAGCATAAAATTCTTCATAAAAACGCTCAGTTGTTATTAAAAATTTAGGGTCTTTAATTCCATCTTTAATTTTTGTATCAACAATGATTTCATAGGTCATAGGTCCTGAAATATTATCTTCAATAAAATTAACCGCTTTTCTCCAAGGAACATCTTCTTTAAAGTAACGCACTGTATTAGAATCTACTTGTACTTTTGAAATTCCATAACCTAAGCCAAGGAATAAAAGTAAGGTTGCTATAAATATTTTTTTATCATTTGTTACAATATATTTACCATACCACTTTGAAAATCGTGTACTTTTGTTTTGTGTTTCATCTACTTTTTTTATTTTTGGTTTAATAATTGCTAAGATTGCTGGAATAAATAACATAGTTAATACAAAAGCTAATAAAGCAGCATTTGCGGTTGCTATTCCCAACGTTTTAATAGGTATTACATTTGAAATTCCCAATGATGCAAAACCTACTGCTGTTGTTAATGAAGTAAATAAAATAGGCAAGAAGTTTTTTTGCATTGTATAATGAATGGCTTCATCATTGTTTTGACCTTGTTTTCTAGCCACTGTATAAATCCAAAAGATATGCATAGCATCTGCTATTCCAATGGCTGTAATAAATACAGGCATATTAACTGTAAAGTTATTAAGTTTATAACCAAGCATTACTTGTACGGATAAAACAATTAAAAAAGTAAAAACTACAATAGCAATACTTACAAACATTGTTGAGAATTTTTTGAAAATAATTAATAATAAAAACATGGTTAATACTAATACTAAGGGCGTAAATAAAGCGCCATCAGCTTGTGCAATTTCTATAA
>CAJXWI010000159.1 GCA_913062735.1 uncultured Arcobacter sp. | reverse complement strand
GCTGATGATGTTGTACTTGATAGACAAACAATGGCAAACGAAGGTGTTGTTATGATTGTTGCTCAAGTAAGTGAAGATGAAAGACAAATAGTACAGCGTCCAAGAGTTACTTCATTTGGTTTGGTTGCTGATAAACAAGATAAATTTTTTGCAAAAGAAATTGAAGATATCTTAGTTACTTTCCTTGAAAATGCTAAACCAGGTATTCTTAAAAATAATAGAGTATTAGAAGACGAAATTAGAAAAGTAGTTAGAAAACATTGTATTAGAAAATACAAAAAATATCCTATGATAGTACCAACATTAATCGTACAATAAATAAGGATAAGAATGAACTATAAATCAATTGCACAAGATGTTTTATTAACAGAAGCAAAAGAGTTAGAACTTGCTGCTTCTAATATTGATGAACAAGCCTTAGAAAAAGCAGTTGATTTAATAGTACAAACATCAGGAAAACTAATTATTACTGGTGTGGGAAAGTCTGGTTTAGTTGGAGCAAAAATAGCTGCTACACTAGCAAGTACTGGTACCTCTTCCTTCTTTTTACACCCTACTGAAGCTATGCATGGGGATTTAGGAATGATTGCTAAAGGCGATGTTGTTCTTGCATTATCGTATTCAGGTGAAAGTGAAGAATTGATTCGTTTGATTCCACATTTAAAGCGCTTTGATATTCCATTGATTTCAATGGCAAAAGATATTAATTCAACACTGGGAAAACATTCAGACATCTTTTTTAATATAAGTATTACAAAAGAAGCCTGTCCTTTAAATATAGCCCCTACTTCTTCTACTACATTAACAATGGCAATGGGTGATGCTTTAGCTGTTTGTTTAATGGAAAAAAGAAAGTTTAAAAAAGAAGATTTTGCATCTTTTCACCCAGGGGGATCACTTGGAAAACAACTTTTTGTCAAAGTATCTGATTTATTAGGAAAAGATTCTTTGCCAATAGTTTCACGTGAAACCAAATTAAAAGATGCAATAGTTAAAATGAGTGAAGGCAGATTAGGTTCTGTTTTAATACTTGATAATGAAAAAAAAGTTATTGCATTATTAAGTGATGGAGATTTACGTAGAGCATTAATGAAAGATAATTTTTCACTTGATTGTTCGGTTGAATCAATTGCAACAAAAAACCCAAGAACAATTCAAGATAAGAATTTATTGGCAAGTGATGCTTTAGAGATTATAGAAAACTTTAAAATACAAGTACTAATAGTAGAAGATGAAAATAAAAAACTATTAGGTGTATTGCATATTCATGATCTTATTGAAGCTGGAATAAAATAGGAAATAATATGGAAAACAATAAAAACGATTTAACAAGACTGAATAAATTCATCTCACATAATTCAAAATTCTCAAGACGAGAAGCAGATAAAGTAATAGCAGAAGGTCGTGTTAAAATAAATAAAAAAGTCGTAGATAATTTAGCAACACAAGTAGATCCAAGAAATGACTTGGTAATGATAGATGACAAAGTTATCAAACTTGATGATGGTAAAACCTATACAGTGATTGTTTATAATAAACCAAAAGGTGAATTAGTTACAAAGAACGATCCAAGAGGAAGAAGAATTATTTATGATACTTTAGGGAAAAAATATTTACACTTCAGACCTGTTGGAAGATTGGATTATTCTTCAGAAGGTGTTCTTTTATTATCTGATTCAATTGATATTGTAAATGGATTAATGCATTCACCACTAGAGAGAACCTATAAAATTAAAGTAGATGGTCCCATTTCTAAAACTCTTGAAATGGCAATGCAAGAAGGTCTAGAATTAGAAGATGCAAAAATTGGTGGTCATGCCCATTCAAAGATTGTTTCTATGAATTTCAAACCTTTTGCTGCTTATCAAATATTAACCAATGGAGATAAGTTCTCAAAATTAAAAGTAATTATTACTGAAGGTAAAAACAGAGAATTAAGAAGATTCTTTGCACACTTTTCTTTAGAGATAATGGATTTAAAACGTGTTGATTATGGTGGAGTATCTTTAAACAATTTACCTACTGGAAAAAGCAGATTTTTATCTAAAGACGAGTACAAAAATTTAAGATCTTATTTAAAAGATAATGAATAAACTAGCCAATATACTTAGACCAACAAGCTTAGAAACTTTTGTTGGTCAAAGTCATATCATATCCCCCACAAAAGTTTTATACAAACTAATTAAAAAAAAAGAAATTCCTCATCTTTTCTTTCATGGAAAACCAGGAACTGGTAAAACCACTCTAGCCAAAATCATTGCAAAAGAAATTGACACAGACTATTATTACTTTAATGCTACAGGACTTAAAATAGATGATTTAAGAAAAGTCTTTGATCGCTATAAAAACTCTTTAATAAAACCACTTATTTTTATTGATGAAGTTCATCGCTTGAACAAAGTACAACAAGAAGTATTATTACCTGTAATGGAAAATTATTCTGCGATTATTATAGGTGCATCTACTGAGAATCCATTTTTTACTTTAACATCAGCAATACGCTCACGATCGTTCTTATTTGAGTTTCTAGCCCTAAACAAAGAAGAATTAGAACAAATACTTGCCTATGCACAAAAAGAGCTAGATTGCACCCTAAAAGAAGAAGAAAAAGAGTATCTAATTAATACCTCCTCAGGTGATGCAAGAGCTATGCTTAATTTAATTGATTTTGCTTATAAAGTAGATGAAAATATTACTTTAGAAATTCTAAAAGAATTAAGACAAAATGTAATAGGAGATGGAGTATCAAGCTCAAACTCACATTATGATTTGGCATCTGCTATGATTAAATCCTTACGAGGCTCTGATGTTGATGCGTCTTTATATTATTTAGCCCGTTTAATTGAGGGTGGGGAATCGGTTGATTTTATAGTACGACGTTTGGTGATTTTTGCCAGTGAAGATATTGGAAATGCAAATCCAAATGCTTTAAATTTAGCGGTTAGTACTATGTTAAGTGTGAATAAAATAGGCTACCCTGAGTCTAGAATTATTTTAGGACAATGTGCTATATACTTAGCTTCGTGTCCTAAATCAAATTCATCTTATTTAGGAATAAATAAAGCGCTTGAAGAAGTTAAAAACGGAAATATTTTAAACATCCCTACTCACTTAGATTCTTTGCACCTAGGATATAAATATCCACACGATTTTGGGGGATATGTTAAACAAGAATACTTAGAAAAAACGATAGAATTATATAAGAGCAAAAATATAGGTTTTGAGAAAACACTAAACGATTGGCTTAAAAAAATCAAGAACGAGGATTAAATGGAATATTACACATGGGTATTAAGTTTTCACATTGTTGCTTTTATGTCTTGGATGTCAATGCTGTTTTATTTACCAAGATTATTTGTATATCATGTAGAAAATAATAAGAGTGAAGAATTTGTAAGTATAGTTAAAATACAAGAATACAAACTTTATGCCTATATTGGAAATCCAGCCATGTATGCAGCAATTATTTCAGGCTGCACAATGCTTTTTTTAAACCCAGAGCTATTTAATGCAGGCGCATGGTTGTATGCAAAATTAATCACAGTATTCTTGATGATTCTTTATTCACTTTCATTAAATTATTACAGAAAACAATTAAAAAACAATAGCTGTAAAAAAAGCTCAAAATTCTTTAGAGCCTATAATGAACTCCCTACTGCCCTAGCTATTTTAATAGTTACTTATGTTATTGTTAAAAGTGTTTCAATACTATTTACAAGCTTTATACTACTGCTTTTTATTTTTACAATATATAAAATTATGACAAAAAAGGATAAGAATGAACTTTGAGAAATATTATGTTTTAGATACAAATATATTATTAGAAGATGCAAAAAATATTTATAAAATATCGGATGAAAATAGAAATCTTATTATTCTACCAGAAACAGTTTTAGATGAAATAGACAGTAAAAAATCTGGTTTTGATGAAATTAATTACCAGGCCAGAGAATTTGCAAGAATACTCGAAAATGCAAAAGTCTTAAAATCTCAAAGTATTGAAGGCTACAAAATTATTCGTTTAGAAATAAGCGATTTAAATATAGCTACAATTGATGTGATATCTAAAGAACGTTATGAACTTGATTCTAAGAATACTTCTTTAAATATAATTAATGATAGAAAAATACTTGAAATTGCAACTTTTTCTAATACTTTTTATAAGAAAGAAATCAAATTCTTATCTTTAGATATTATGGCTAGAACAAGAGCTTTATCGCTTGATATAAAAGTAGACTCACTCCTTGGAACAAGCAGCGAAAAGTTTTCTTATGAATTTGTGAAACAAATAGAAATAAATTTTAATGACATTGAATATTTGGACAATAAAAATATTGAAGAATTTGATAAAGAATATGAAATATTTAATTTCTCTTACTGCTTTAAAGTAAAAGATTCTGATCAAATAATTCTAGCAACTATACAAAATAAAAAAATTCAAGTTCTCAATGAAGAAGAAGTAAGAAATCAAATTGTAACTCCTTTAAATACTGAACAATTACTCTTCTGTAATGCCATTTTAAGCCATCACTACAATGTGTTAATAGTAGAAGCTAAGGCTGGTTCAGGAAAAACATTATTGGCTCTCTCAGGTGCCTTAAAATTAATAAAACAAAAAAACAAACAAAAAGTAATTTATATACGAAATTCCATTGAATCTTTGGATAAAGGTGAAGATGTAGGTTATTTACCTGGTTTAGAAGAAAAATTTGCCATTTACAATCACCCTTTAATGGATTCTCTTGATTACATGATTAGAAGTGAACACAAAAAAAGAAAAAACAATAAAAAAGTGCCTTTTGAAGACTTAGAAGATAAAGAAGTACAAGAAAGAGTTGAACTCTTAATTCAAAACTACTCAATAGAAACAATGTGGGTAGGAGAAATGAGAGGAAGAACCTTATCAAATGCTTTTGTAATCATTGATGAAGCTCAAAATATGTCTAATAAAACCATGCAAATGGTTTTATCAAGAATTGATAGCTCTTGTAAAGTTGTAGTACTAGGATCAAATAAACAAATTGATAACTTCTTCGTAAACAAGCATACAAATGCTTTGACAACCTTATTAAAATCTACAAAAATAGAATCTTCTTTGGTTAATATTTTTGCAATAAAACTAAAAAAAGTACTAAGAGGTCCAATTACAGAGTGGGCAGAAAGTATTTTCACAAAAAAATAAGTATATAAGAAGAAATTCTTATATACATAATCTTACAAAGAATAATACGTATTTACTTACTCCATACTTACAAAATTCAGCTACAATATTTATTAATGAAAGCATCAATAATAGCTTCAAAGAAGAGTTATTAAGTCAAAATACTTAAAGTAGTATAAATATACACATATTAATACATTAATATAAACAGGAAGTAAAATGAATCATCTGCAATACACATCAAAAGAAATGATCTCTGCAACTGAATTGGTAAGAAAAAGTAAAAAGGTTTTTAATAGCGTTCAAAAAGGCGAAATAGACAAGGCTGTAATCTTAAGAGATGGGAAACCTAGTTTCATCTTAATTGATTTTAATAAATATGAACAAATAATGAGTGAGTATATCTCTTTAAAAGAAAATCAAAAAAGTAAAAAAGTAAAAGACAGGGATGAACTTGAAGATAAAAAAGTAGAAAAAGCCCTGAAAGACATTGAAGCCTTGTCTCAAGAAGAGAATAAAGAAGAAAAAAAAGAGCTAAACGATTTTTGGGAATAAAACAAAGAAATAAAAATTACTTTATTTCTTCATTTACTATAACACAGAAAATCTGTATTATTTTGTAAGATTATCTCTTAAATATAAATAATCAGACATTTCTGACCAAGGTCTTACTTGTCTTAAATAAGCTGCTTGATGATCAAGTACTTCTTTTAATAAAACAGATTTTTTTGCAACTACTTCTCTTAAAGTAGCATTTGCTTTTTTCATTCCCGCCATAACTTCTTGTGGAAAGGCTTTAATTTTAATATTTGGATATTCTTTTAGCATTTTGCCTAAAGCAATTCCACTTAAATGGTAGTTTTCAATATACATATCATAAGCAGAAGCTCTCATAGCAACAATTAAAATTTCTTGTAAATCTTTTGGTAATTTGTTTAAAGATTTTTTATTAACTAAATACTGAGTTTCAGCTCCTGGTTCATGCCAACCCGTATAATAATAAGGTGCGATTTTATGAAAGCCCATTTTAATGTCCATTGAAGGGCCAACCCACTCCAAAGCATCAATAGTTCCTCTCTCAAGTGCAGTATATAACTCACCAGGCGCTAAATTTGTAACCAATACCCCAAGTTCAGCCATGATTTCACCTGCAAAACCAGGAATTCTCATCTTAAGACCTTTTAAATCGTCAACTGAGTTGATTTCTTTTCT
>CAJXWI010000158.1 GCA_913062735.1 uncultured Arcobacter sp. | reverse complement strand
AATATTTGATACATTTGTTTGCTCTTTTGTTTTTAAAATAAAACAAGAAAGAATAAATATAGGAATAATAAAAGTAAAAGATACAAAGACTAAATCAATCCATTTTAAGTTTGAAAAAGTCAATAAAACAATAGGAGTAAAGTATGAATAAGGAGACCATGCGGGAGCAAAAGAAAAGCCTCTGTGAATTAATATTAAATTGGGAGATATGGATTCTTCCTTTTTATTTTCTAGGGACGATGCTAAAATTATAAGACCACTAAGATTTAACAATGCTCCTGATATATGTCCTAAAATATAAGAAAATATACTGCTTCTTTTTTTTAAAAAAAATCTTTGTAATAAAAATTTTATATGTGAGTTATTTGCAGCCAAACCTACAAAAGAAATAGCAATCATTAGTGTTCCAAATACAGCTGAAAGAACAAAGGCTTTTTCAAAAGCTAAGAGAGTGCCTTTTTGAAACAATAACAATAAGGAGCAAGCAAAAATGAGCCACAAAAAGAATTCTTTTTTTTCCATGGAAAAAAGAAAACACAATAAACCAAAGAAGCTAAAAATAAAAGCAAGAAAAGAGACGCCAAACAAGGAACCTAATAAGCCACCAAGAGTAATAAACAGTATTCCAAAATGATTAATTTGTAAGATCATTGTTTATTTGTCCTCTTTGGAAAATTCTATTGTAAAACCTAAACTTAATTTCTCCACGATAATAACTGTTTCTCAAGTAAACCCACTAAATAACTAAGAAAGACCCCAATTGAGGATAAAATAGTAACTCCAACAAATAAACGTTCCAAATCATATAAAGAGCCAGCTTCTAAAACATAAGCCCCTATTCCATAACTTGCCCCTAACATCTCAGCCGCAACCAAAAGAATAATTCCAATAGCTAAGGAAATTCTAATTCCAGATAAAATTCCAGGTAAAGATCCAGGCAAAATTATATTTTTTACAATAGACAGCCAAGATAAACCAAAACTTTGCCCCATACGTATTAAGTTTCTATCTACATTATCAACAGCTGCATAGGTTGCAATTACTGTAGGAGTAAAAGTACCTAAAGCAATTAGTGCATATTTAGAACCTTCATCAATTCCAAACCATATTACAAACAAAGGCAATAAAGCAATTTTAGGTACGGGGAAAAGTGCTGATATTAAGGGTAAAAAAGAAGCTCTTAATGTAGAAAACAAAGCAATTAAAATTCCAATGATAATGCCCAAAAAAATTCCTAAACAAGAACCTACAAAAAGTCTGGTAAAAGAAGGAAATAAATGCTCAAACAATAAACCTGAATCATATAACTCAATAAAAGCAGCAAATACACCTGAAGGCCTTGGAAGAGTCAAATCAGAAATATAATTGTATCGTGTTCCAATTTCAAGTAAAATAATTAAAACAATAAAAGCAAAAGCACCTAAAAAAGGTATTTTTTTGTATACAAAACCCTTGGCTCTAAATTCTACTTCTTTTTTTTCAGACATTTAACATTTCCTTATCTGCATTAAGTGCTTCTTCTTTCATCATATTCCATAAGATTTTTTGTTTTTCTTCAAGTTCTACAATATGATTTTTTCGTTCATTTAAAGGAATGTTTATCTCAATGATTTTTTGAATCTTTCCAGGCCTATTTCCTAAAACAACAATTTTATGACCTAAGCGCACCGCTTCATTTAAATTATGTGTTACATATACTGCTGTAAAATTTTCTTTTTCCCATAAAGAAATCAAGTCTTCTAATAATAACTCTCTTGTTTGACTATCAAGTGCCGATAAAGGTTCATCCATTAATAAAACAGAAGGCTTAACACTAAGAGCCCTTGCAATTGCAACTCTTTGTTTCATTCCCCCACTTAATTGTTTGGGTAAGGCTTTTTCAAAATCACTTAACTTGGTTCTTTTTAATACATCTTTTATTATCTCATCTATTTCATTTTTACTTAAATTGTGATGCTCTAAGACCAAAGCAATATTATCATAGACATTTTTCCAAGGCAATAATGCAAAATCCTGAAAAATATAGGTCAAAGGATTCAAAGAAGCAGAAGAAGGCTCTCCTACTTGCATTACTCTTCCTTTTGTTGCTTTCTCTAAGCCCCCAAGTAATCGTAATAATGTTGATTTCCCACAGCCAGATGGTCCAACAATGCAAACAATCTCTTTTTCTTTGATAATTAAATTAATATCCTTAAGAACATCAAGTTTTCCATAAGAATGAGAAATGTTCTCTATATGTAATTCCATTAAATTTTTCTATTAATATGTTTTAACAAAACTGCTATCAACTAACATATCTATACTAATATGTTTTTTAACCATTTTTTCATCTTTGAACCATTGTAATTGGTCTTTAACACTTGCCATATTTAATTTTGCACCTTCATTGATTCTCATAGAACCATTTCTAATAGAAGGTGCCGCTTTTGCATATGGTTTACTTGAATATACATATTTATGTATTAATTTAACCATTTTTGTAGCTTCTTCTTCACCTGCTGTTTTGTCAACTAAAGCAAGGTTATAATCATTGATTCCTTTTGAAAATGCTTTCAAAAACTTTTTCACTAAATCTTTTTTATTTTTTGCATTGTTTGAAGAAGTAAAAACAGCTGTTACTTGATAATCAGGAATATAATCCGATACTTTTCCAATAATAGAAATCTTAGGACTTTTATTTAAAGCTTTTGCAATATGAGGTACTATCGACCAAGCATCAATTTGTTGTGTTTTTAAAGCCCCTATAATTGCTCCTACTTTTTGTAAAGGTTTAACTTTGATATCTTTATTAGTAAAACCTTCTTTTTGTGCAATTTTATGTGCTACATAATGAAAAGAAGAGCCTGTTTGAGTAATACCAAAGGTTTTGCCTTTTAAATCCTTAGGTGATTTAACCCCAGAATCAATAGCTTTTTTTGAAGCTAAAATCATTTGACCATCAATTCCTTTTTCTTCATGTAAAGCCCCACCAATAACTTTAATAGCACCTTTACCAGCAAGATTAATTAATCCTCCAGAAATTGCAGTAATCCCAAAATCTACATCGCCTGATGCAATTGCAACAGCCATAGGTTGTGCTGATTTAAAAAACTTGAATTCAACTTCTAAACCTTGTTCATTAAAATAGCCACGTTCATACGCTACAAAACTAGGTGCATGAGAAGTAAATCGTAAAGCCCCAATTCTAATTTTTTCTGCTTGTAAAGTAGTAAAACCCAAACTAAGTAGTACGCAAAAAATCAATCCTGCTTTTAAATTTTTAATTTTTAACATTATAATCTCCCAATAATTATTTTATTAAATACTTTAGCAAAATTATAGTTTAGTATGTATAAAAATTCTTAAGAATAATTAATTTAAAATTCTGAGATTTTTAGTACTTATAAATTATGTAAGTAAGAAATAATTATGATGCAATAAGAGAGCCCCATTTTCATAAAAGCTATAAATAGCCTTTAGGTACAAGAATAATGCCTTAGCTGTGCAAGAACATTTTTCTAAATTTTAAGTAAAGAATCAACTTCTAAGCTTTAGTATAAGGCAGATTTTTTATATTTAATTTCTTTAAATGATGCCAAATTAGTTAAGGGTTCAGGTTTATGAAGCCCATAACCTTGTGCATAATCAACATTCATTTGATTTAATACATCTGCTAATTCTTGAGTCTCTACATATTCTGCAACCGTTTTTAACTCTAAAGAAGCGGCCATATTTATAATAGCTTGAACCAAGATTTTATCAGATTTACTACGAGTTAAAACTTTAATCAAACTTCCATCAATTTTTAAATAATCAACATGAATATCTCTTAAATACGCAAACGATGAAAAACCACTACCAAAATCATCTAAGGAAAATCTACAGCCAATAGCTTTTAATGCTCTAATATAATTTTGTGCGGTATCAATACAAGTCATTGCAACGGATTCTGTTATTTCAAATATTATTTGCTGCGCTTTACCTGATTGAGAAAGTAGTTTTACTAGTTTTGGTAAATACTCTTTATCTGCTAAAGTATGTCCTGAAATATTTATTGAAAAATCCATGTCTTCATCTAAATTGCTTGATAATAATGTTTCTATAACCCATCTGTCTATATTTGGCATTAGCCCAAAACGTTCTGCAGCAGGAAGAAATAAACCGGGTGGAATAATCTTTCCATCTTTAGATATACCTCTAATTAAAACTTCAACATGGCCTTTTGAATCAATACTTTGCAAAGGAACAATTCGTTGCCCATATAAACAAAACTCTTCATTTATAATCATTTGTGGAATTTTTGCTGCCCATTTCTCTTCTTTTCTAAGTGCAATCAAATCAGGATCAGATTCTTCGTAAACCATTACTTTGATGTTTCCTGGAATTTTTGCCATATTACAAGCAGCATCTGCTCGTGATAATACCTCTGTAAATAAAAAATCCTTGTTAGCAACTGCTAATCCAACAGAAGCACCTAACTGCATTGTTTGTCCCATCCAAGAAAAAGGGTGATTCTCAATTAAAGAGACAATTTCTTTTGAGATAAGCCCTGCACTTTTAATATCTTTTATATTATTGAACCAAATAACAAATTCATCTCCACCAACGCGCGATATTGTACATTTTTTTTCTTTGCAATGCATTGCGATTTTTTTTGTCAAACTAACTAATAATTCGTCTCCTGCTGTATGCCCGTGTAAATCATTAACTAGTTTAAACCTATCTAAGTCTAAATAAGCCATAACTCCACCTTCTTTATAATTATCAATAACTATAGAGAGTCCTCTTCTATTTAAAACTCCTGTTAGGGTATCATGCAGTGCTTGATGTTCTAAGGTACGACTAATATGCATGTTTTTTTTAATAATCCAGATACTTAAAACAATACTAAGAAGTGCACTTCCTAAACCAGAAAGTCCCAAAATCCAATAAATTTTATCTTTAGTATTTTTTAAGTTTGCAATAGCTTTTATTTCTTGTGCTTCAGCCAGTTCCACTATTTTGTCAATTTCTGCTTCCATTGCATAAATATACTTTTTATATTTAGCCATTTCTAATAACGCTTCGTATTGTGTGATTTTGGAACTATTTGATATTTTATTTAAAACAAGAGTAATTCCATCTTTGTATGAAAAGAAAGCCTTCGTAAATAAAGAAGAAAATGATTTTGCTTTTATTTCACTTTCATTAAGTTCTTCTTCAAGTTTAAGAAATTGTATATTTGTTTCTAAAAGAGCTCTTTCCCAACGAAGCTTCGTTCTTTTTTTATCAAACAATGTTTTATTGTATAAGAGTGTGTCTTTTTCGAGTTTTCGTAAATTAATTAACATACTTTTTAATGTTAAAGATTCTACTTGGGTATCAGAAAAAACAACCAAGGCATTGCTTGATTCATCCGTTATCTTTTCCATTTCCCACGCCCCAAAAACTCCTTGAAGTAAAATAATAAAGGCGATACTTAAGAGTCCAATTGCTGTGTTTTTACCTAAACGTTTTGATTCTATATAAAGCATAAAAAAAAATCCTTTTATAAATTTTCAACTATAAATAAGTATATAATATTTTTATGTAAGTAAAATCATTTAGCATTAGACTATATTATTAAAGCCTTAAGTACGGCTATTAATAAGAAAATACAAGTACTTAATTTTTATATTTTATAAAATAAATATTTTATAAATAATATATTGAGAAGCCTGCTTTTGGAATAAGTGATGCTAAGAAAATTATATTTAATTTTCTTAGTAAATAAAAGACTCGCCCCAAATTTAATTTAATTTAGGGAGTAAAAACATCGTAAAAAATTAGAAGATAAATACAAACAACAGCCACTTCAAGCAAAAAAGCTAAGATACAAAAGAGTAATCCCATATAAAAAAGTTTCTTATTTAAAAACATAGAAAATAAATTTATTGTTACAAAACAAGACAATAAAAATCCCAAAGCTATTAAAGTAAAAGCACTGTTTATAAAAGTATCTTCAGGGTACTTCCCATAAGCATCTACGTAAACAAGAAGCAAAAGAGAAAAAGATAAGGACGGAATTATATATAAAATTAAGAACTTAAGTTTTTTACTCATTTGTTATTATCATTTATTAGCAATATTTATTGTCATTTGGATTTAAATTGTTAAATAAAAGAACCTTGTCTAATCTTATTTTTTGTGCATTTTCAAGTATCATATATTCAGCTTTATCAATTATTTTTAAATCTATTATTTTTTGTTTAATCTCTTTTTCTTCCTCTTCTTCTTTGTATACAATAGTACATAAAACTTTTTTCACAGCAGCAGCTTCTAATTCATCATAAAAATGACAAGAAATACTTTGATATTCATTCATCTTAGTCTCCAATATTATTATTTTATAAAAAGATTGTATCACATTTTAGAAAAGTATCT
>CAJXWI010000157.1 GCA_913062735.1 uncultured Arcobacter sp. | reverse complement strand
GCATCTAAAGCCCCTGATTCAGAAACAGCATCATAAACTACATGCTTAACATTTGGAAAAGCAGTAACAAATTCAGAAATGATTTTTTCTGTTGATGGACTTGCTAACGTTCCAGTTAACAACACAACAGATTCATTTGCTGATTTTAATTCATTTAATTTTGCCATTAATGCTAACACGTTTCCAGAATTAGATGAAAACTTTAGTAAAGCATCGTCGTATTCTTTTTGTGTAATAGATTTAGAAAGCAATAATTTTTCATATCTTCTAAAATCTTTGTTAGAATTGGTTTCTTCATTTTTTGCGATATTCAAAGTAGCTTCTGCTGCTATTATTTGTGCATCAATTAAATCCGAATCAATTTTTACTAAAACTTGACCTTTTTTAACTTTCTGACCAATTTGGAAATTTACTTTTTCAATTAAACCAGAATTTTTTGCAGCTACTTGTGAATTATTATCAAAACTTACTGTTCCTACAAATTCTTGTAAGGGATTAACTTCCCCTTCTTTTACTATTGTTGTCTCAACTAGTGCTGGTCGTCCTGCACCAAATAAAGATGCTGCTAAAACCAATGTTATTAATATATTCTTATACATTCTTAATTTTCCTTTTTTATAATTATTGCTGTTAATTTTCTTACACTTCCACCTATTATAAATATAATAGGAAAAGCAAATGCAAATGCACTTATCCAAGCTTTAAGCCAAATATCACGAAAGCCATCTACAAAACCTAAATTTATGTATGAGATTATGGCACTCATAACACAAGACATAAACAAAGACATAATAAATGAAAATACTATTCGCTCATAGCGTTTATTAATCATTTTTTTACTTCTAATAATTCAAAGAAGTTATCAACAAACTCATCATAAGCTTCTTTTGCATTGTAATTATTAATAGTCATTTTGCTCAAAGACAATCCTTTTTTAAAAAGAACAATGCTGTTTACAAATTTAATTGAATGTGGAATTAGTTCACCCTTATCAATACCTTCTTGTATTAAAGGACGTAAAAAACCTACAAAAAAATCATCACATACTGAATTGAATTTTTTGTATGTTTCGGTTGTATCTGCAAGAGCAACAGATAAATAGTCTTTATACCCATTAAAATGTTTCAAGTTTTCTTCATCTTCTTCAATTACAAAAGAGAAAAAACATTGCAGTTTATCTTTTGTAGTTACTGCCCCATTCATCTTTTCAAGAATGATGTTGCTGCTTTCTGCAATATGAATTTCTATAATGGCAAAAATGATATCTTCTTTGCTTTCAAAGTATTCATAAATAGTTCCCTTACCTACACCAGCAGCCTTTGCAGCAGCAGATACAGTAAGTTTTTTAATACCTACATCTTCTAATAAATAGATGCAAGATTTTGCTATTTCTTTTCTTTTTTCTTCTTTATTTACTATTTTTGGCAAACCCACTCCTTTACTGACTCTTGGTCAAAAAAAGATTATACTCACCTAAAACTTAAAATAATGTTAATGACCGACTATCGGTCAATATAAATTAAGAAATTCTTTTGTCTAATTAGTGTCAGTTTTCCAAAGACCTATATTATGGGAAAACAATATTAGTATTGCTTATTAATAAGCTTATAAATACTAATTACAAGCATTTTATTCTAAAATAATAAACAGCATCAAATATATTTCAAAGTGTAATATTTTTTTATGTCTTTTTTATGGGATTTTGACTTTTTTTATCCACAAGGGATTAATTTAAATTTATAAAGTATTCTTTTGCAAATTCATCTACACCAGTAGAATTAATGCCAGTAATCTTGAAACAATCTTCATAGTCAATATGTTCAAACTCTTTAAATGCTAGGATACTTGTGTTAATATCTTTTCAACTATCATGATTCCTCTGCTTTTTCTTTAAGTTCAAGATTCATTGTTTTAAATATATTTAATACATCAAAAATCATAGCCTCAAATAAATAAGCAATCACCCCTTCAAGTTTCCATTTCTGAGTAAATTTAACTTTGTTCTGTGATATTTCTTCAATTAAAAACTGATGAGTCGCTTTAAAAAAGTGCTTTGTTAGGAGTGTTTGACTAGGGCTAAAATATCTGTATTTCTTTTTATCAAGTAACATTGCTTTAAAATTATCTTCAATTAATCCATTTTCGTCAAATATGGTGACAAGAAAGTTTTTTTCTAATTTTAAATTATCGTTATTTTCCATTTTTAACACAGAATTCCATTTTGGATAGTTTTCAAAATCAGTAATTAGACTCCAAATTTTTTCTTTTGATGCATCAATATCTATACTTATTATATAGCCATAGTTTTCATCATTGTTTTTATTTTCTAAATTTATTGCGGAAGATTTTGAATTGCAGCCTAAGAGCAAAAAAGCAAAGAGTAAATGGATAATTATTTTACGAAATTTCATAGTTAATACCTTTTAATTTTAAGTATTATAAATAAAAACTATTTTTTAATATTGTAAAAAAACGACATTAGTTCATCTCTTGGTGTAAAATTTGAGAATTTTTTGAATTCTTTATTAAAATGTGCTTGATCATAATAACCAAAACCTAAAGCTTTTAAAGACAGTTCATTAAATCCATTTTTTAGTAAACTTTTAAAAGCATAAAAGAACCTAATAATATTTGTAAATTTTTTAGGGCTAAATCCAAGCAGGTTATTAAACAGCCGCTCTAACTGTCTTGAATTTATATCATAGCTATGGGATATCTCTGTTATTGAAACATTTCCTTTTTCAGCCATTATTTCATCAATGATTCTTAAGATATTTTTATTTAATACAATATCTTCGCAGTAATTTTCAAATATATTATTTAGTTTATCAACTTTAGTACTTTCATCTTTTTCATTGAAGTTTAAAAGTAAAAATAGTTCTTGTGCAATATCTTCTAATGGTAGAATTTTATTAGTAAAATCATTTGCTTTTATATTTAGAAGTTGCGGTAATATTGAAGGCATAAATCTAATTCCGAATGTTTCACTGTTTGCTTTTAAAGGAATTACAATACTTTCATTTAAACTGCCTACTAATAATAAGTCATGGTTATCATACACAATATCCATTCTGCCATCAGGTACTATTGGTATATTTATTGTTTCTTTTGTATGATTTTCTAATACCCAATATACATCTATTATATGTGATAGTTTTGATGATGGAGAATATTTATTCGTGTATATATTTTTAATGTTAATTTACCTTATTTTGTAGATAAAAACTAAGTAGTGAAACAAAGAAATTTAAAGTATTTGATGACTTTTCTATAAGCATACAGTTTAGCTTTTTGAATCTTAAAAAGTACACCATGGGGGCAGTAAATTCATTTTTACAAAATAAAAAGGTATGATTGTTGTAAGAAACAAAACTAAATTATTCTTAGTTAAGTGTTCGTAAAAGCTAGCAAATTTGTTTTAAAATTTAGAGGACAGTATTCTTATTTAACACCCTAAACAAGTAAACATACTGTCCAAAAAAACAATTAACTTTTAAGTTACAGTCTATAGAGATAATGTATCAAAATACCTAATACTAGGTGGAGCGTTAAAAGTATCTCCTAAGATTTTCATTACACCTTCTTTTGTTCTCATTTGAAGATAAGATTCATAATCTTTAATTGTTTCCCATTCTTCATAAAATATAACGGTATTCTTATCTTTTTGTTCATGTATTTTTATATCTATAAAACCACTATATTTCCTTGTTTCAGGCAAATAATTTCTTAGTAAGTTCTCTAATTCTTTAATGCTACCTTCTTTTACTTCTGCTTCTAATATTACAATAACACTCATTTTATAACTCCTGATTATTTTTGAAAACTATATAAAACATAGTAATCTTTATGTGAGTAATTATATATAAAAATAAAAATGCTTTCTACTTATAAAAAGTCAAAAACAGTGATTTTTATTCAGAATCTAAAAGAATTGTTTGTTGCATATATTTTGGAGTGAGTTTATAAACAGATTTATACGCTTTTATGAAGTTTGAAACATTCTTATATCCTAAATCAAAAGCACAAGTGCTAACACTAGCCCCTTTCTCCAACATAGTTTTTGCTTTGTTCATCTTTTTTTTAATAAGCCATTTTTTAGGAGTTGTATTATATTTGTTTTTAAAATCTCTGTTAAATGAGGAGAGACTTCTTCCGCTTAAACTTGCAAAATCATTAATTGAAAGATTCTTATCATAGTGTTCAAGCATAAAGGATTCTATATCTCTTTTTTCTTTAAAAGACTCAGAAGACAATAGTGTTTTTATAATGTTATTTTGATTACTATCATCTAATAAATATAAGAGTTCTAATAACTTAAGTTCCAAAATTTCTTTAGTATTTAGTGTTTTAAAATTAAATTTTTCCAAAGACGATATATAATACTTTATATTCTGTGTTACCTTAAGTTGACATACTAAGTTGTTTGATTCTTTCAAAGCAGTTGGTGTATGGTTTTGGGCTAAAAATTTTAAGGCTAGATTATGGTCAAAAAAGAACAGATACACTTTCATACTGGCATTGTTTTTTATGTAATCCGAAATTATATAAGAATCTCTTGGCATAAAAATCATTTCACCATTTTGAATAATGACTTCATCTCCCTCATAAGTATTTACTCTTAGCCTTCCATTAATGACATAAACAATAGAGTGTGAAGTTATTAGTTTTTCTTTGTTAATTAAATCTATATTCGATTCTTTGTATAAGATACAATTATTCTCATACCTTAAAATATTTTTAATATTTTTTTCTTTATACAATGCTTGAGGAAGCGCATAAAAGTCTATTTCTTTTACTACAGATAAGTATTTATTCATGAAACATAGTATCCCTTTTAGTCTAAATATGTACAATTTTTTAGATTAAAAGAACAATAACTTTATAGTAAATTTCACTCAAGAGATAAAAAACCACTTTTCAAATTTTGAAACTAATTAAAAAAGACATGAATCACACTATAGCGACACAAAATCACATTAAACTAAACTATAAGGAAAATCAAATGATAATGACAGACAAAGAACTTAAATCATTGTATAAACAAATGCTCAGAGATAATTACTTCAGGGGATTCAACAAATGGTTTAAATCTAATGAAGAGCTGTTAAGACTTTATCGTGCAGAGAGAAAAAAGTCTCGCAAAAACGGGCAAGAGTTTTATGTGAAAGAAAAAATCATAAAAGTACACAAAGCTTACTTTTATGAACGTTTAAAGAAAAGACTAAAATAGTAGTTCTTCTATACTTCTTATCTTACGAAGAACAAGACAATTGTAAATTGGCATGTTCCATAGGAGTTACTTTTGAATACCTCTCATACGATGAATGCTCATCAAAAGGATTTTGAGCAATATTCAATAAATCATTCACTAAAGTAAAATCATCACTTTTTGCAGCATCTATTGCTTCTTGTAGCATATAATTTTTGATTATATACTTTGGATTACTCCTTTTCATTTGAGTTCTTCTTGCACCCTCTTCTCTTGTATCTTCTAAAACAGCTTTTTTATAAGCCTCAAACCAAGATAGTATTGCAGAAGGATTTACACATACATCTAATACAGAAGAGATATCATCTAAGTTCTCAAGCTTACTTAATTCATAAAAGAAACAATTATAGTCTGCTTTTGCTTCTTGAAGTGCTTTTAATAATGAGATAATCAGATCTACATGATAATTTGATACACTTGTTGTATCAAGCCCTAAACGTTCACACATTAATTCTAAATACACTTTTTCATGTTGAGGAAAAAATGTCTCTAAATATTGCGTTAGTTTTTCTACCTCACATACTTCGCTTAAGGACTTAGCTAATACTTCTAAATTCCATCTTGCAACATAGGGTTGATTATTATAAGAATATCGCCCTTCTACATCGCTGTGATTACAAATACAATGTTTATCAAAATAATCCATAAAAGCAAAAGGACCATAATCAATAGTAAGTCCAGCCATAGACATATTATCTGTATTCATAACCCCATGCATAAAACCATATACCTGCCATTTAGCTAGAAGTTCCGCTGTTTTATCCACCATTGAATAAAACATTTTTTCATAAGGTTTATTTACACCCTCTAAGTGTGGATAAGCTTGTTTGATAACATAAGTGCAGAGTTGTGGAATATTTTCTTTTGCATTTTGGCTTCTTGCATAAAACTCAAAGCTTCCAATTCGTATCCATGAAGGAGACATTCTCATAACAATAGAACCATACTCTACCTCATCATAAGATCGTGGAACTTCATGCCTTGAGCCTATTATTCCTAAAGCTCTTGTAGTAGGTATATTTAAAGCATGCATGGCTTCACCCATAATATATTCTCTAATAGATGAGCGTAATACTGCTCGTCCATAGATCGGAAGAGCACACGTCTGAACTCCAG
>CAJXWI010000156.1 GCA_913062735.1 uncultured Arcobacter sp. | reverse complement strand
CAGAACATGCCCAAAAAGAATTAAAACAGTTAATTGAAACTAAACAAAGAAATGAAAAAACACATATATGCAAGTTCTAAACTCTTACCAATGGCAAAAGTTATTGCAACTTGTTTTGTAAACAATAAATTACAATTGTTTTTTGATAAGAATCTACTTTTTCATGAATTTGTATTAAATAAGATAAGAAATATGAATAAAGATAATAAGGTAGTAGATAATGGAGATTCCATTTGTATCTTTAAGAAAAATGCTGTTCCTTTAAAAATTTATACCTCATGGAAACAAATTGATCCTAAAAATTTAAAAATTGAAGATGATATTAATACAGCAATTGACTCAATTAAACAAAGTGAGTTTAAGCAAGTATATTTGGTATATCCAAAACTTGAAAATTTTAACAGACATATACAAATAAAAGTAGATGAATTAGAAGACAAAAATTATGAAATTAAAGTCATACCCTATTCTCTACGATCAATTATACGAAACATACAAGGATAAACAATGGCAACAGCAATATTTTACGCTTCTAGCGTAGGAAATACAGAAGACATAGCAAAAAGACTAGCAACTAAATTAGGGGATATTGATACCTATAATATATGTGATGAAGGTATACAAAAAATCAATAATTATGAAAAAATCATTTTTGGAGTATCGACTTGGGGTGATGGTGATTTACAAGATGATTGGGAAGATTCATGGGGAGATTTTTGTGATATCAACTTTTCTGAGAAAACCATTGCTTTATTTGGTTTAGGAGACCAAGACTCTTATGCAGATACCTTTGTAGATGGTCTGGGGACTATGTATGACGCATTAAAAGACACAGGTGCTAACATTATTGGTTTTACATCTATTGAGGGTTTTGAGCATGAAGAATCAACAGCACAGATAGAAAATGAATTTGTAGGCTTGGTTTTAGATGAAGATAATCAAGATGATTTAAGTGAAGAAAGAATTGATGCGTGGATAAATACTATAAAAGAGCGAATTTTATAAAAGCGTTAAGAAGCTTTTTGCCTCTTAACGCTTTTAGTTTTTAGCTTGACATTCTTCGCAAGTACCATATAGTTGCATAGAGTGAGAAGTAATTTTAAAATTATTCACTTTTGCAATATTGTCTTGTCTTTTTTCTATTTCATCGTCTAAAAATTCAATAATTTTACCACAGGCTGTACAAATTAAATGATCATGATGTGCTTTTATATTTGCTTCATATTTTTTACCCTCAGTACCAAAGGCTATAGAAGTAATTAATTTAACTTCTTCTAGAAAAGAAAGTGCTCTATAAACAGTTGCAATTCCAATATTAGATTCTTTATACGAAGATTTAATATGGTTATAAACATCTTCAGCTGTTAAATGTTCTTCAACACTCATCAGTACTCTAAGAACAATCTCACGTTGTTCTGTATATTTTAAACCTTTTTGTTTAACAATTAATTTTAGTTGTTCTATTACTTCGTCATGTTTTGACATTTAAAGCCTTTATTATTGATATGTCTGCACTAGTATAACCAAAGATGGGCAAAAAAGAAAGTTATTTTTATGCTTTAATTTTTTCTTTGTTTTTACTACTTGTTTTATTTTTCTTTTGGTATAACATATGATGCCATAAAGCAAAACCACAGAAAGCAGCACCTGCAATAATATGTGTTTTTTTAGCCAATTTATTTTTCATAAACATTGATGTTACAACAGTAGCACCTAAACTTGCACTCATTGCTATTTTGGCAGCTTCTTTTTGAATCTCTAAATCAAATCCCATCTTTTTGTCTCCTTTTTCTTCTTTTAATCATAACTTTTGTACTTCCTTCAAGTGTTTTAATACTTAAAGCAAAGGTTAAAATAGTAGCTAGGTGTAAAATAATCGGCATAACTTTCCTTCTGATAATAATTATCAGAATTCTATCTAAGAAAACTTAAATTGAAGCAATACCTTTCTAAGTAAACTAAATATCCTTATTTAATTTAATACCTTTTATTGAATTTAACAATAAGGCAATTGTTGTTCCATTATGTAAAACAGCTGTAACAATAGGAGTGAAAAATCCTAAAGTTGCCCCTGCTAAAATAACGGAATTAACAGCTACAGTTGTATTAAAATTATTGTTAATTAATTTCATTGTTTTATTGGCAAACTCTTTTGCTTCAACTACTGCTTCTATATCATCTTTTAATAAAGAAACATCAGCCGTTGCTTTTGCGATATCAGCACCCTTACTCATAGAAATACCTACATGAGCAGAAATTAAAGCAGGTGCATCATTAATTCCATCACCAATAAAAGCGACAGTATGACCTTCTTGCATTAATTCTTTTACAATTCTTGCTTTATCTGTAGGCAAGAGACTCGCATATACCTTATCAATTCCTAATTCACTAGAAATTAATTCGGCTTTTTCTTTGGTATCCCCTGTAAGCATAATAATATTTTTAACACCCAAGGTTCTTAAACGTTCTAGTGCTTCTTTTGTATTGTGTCTTAAATGATCGGATAAACCAATCGTTCCTAATAATTTCCCATCATAAGAAATATACAGTAAAGTACGTCCATCTTCTAAGGATTTTTCAATGGATTTTTTATGTTTAGCAAAAGGAATTTTTTCATCATCTTCCAAAAAGTGTCTTGAACCAATAATAACTGTTTTTCCATTAACTTCCGTTTTTACACCATGTGCTACTATAAATTCTACTTCTTCATGATGCATATGCACAAAACCTTTTTGTTTTGCAGCTTTTACAACAGCTTCAGCAACAGGATGAAAATAATGCTCTTCCGTACTTGCAGTTAAATTTAGAATATCGTCTTCGCTCCAGGATTTATCATAAGAATCAATAGACATAACTTCTAATTCTCCAGATGTTAAGGTACCTGTTTTATCAAAAATAAATGTATCTGCAAGGCCAAGTGCTTCCACTGCTTTAGCCCCTTTAATCATAATTCCGTCATTTCCAGCTTTTGAGATGGTTGATTTAAAAGCCACAGGCGTTGCTAGTTTTAAAGCGCAAGAATAATCTGCTTGTAAAACAGAAGCTACTCTTTCAAAATCACTTGAAATTACATAAGAAACTCCCGCTAATCCAAGGGTAACAGGTACCAATTTATTTGCAAGTTTTGTTGCTTTTAACTGTACAGAGCTTTGTTCATTTAAAGAATTCTCAATATAGTGTTTAATACGCTGTGTTGCGGTATCATTACCAACACATTCAGCCCATATTTTTAAACGTCCATCTTCAATAACCGTTCCAGAAATTACTCTGTCTCCTCTGCTTTTAGAAACAGGTTCCGCTTCTCCTGTCATAGAGACTTGATTAACAGATGCTTCTCCCGATACAATATGGCCATCAATTGGAATAGTACTTCCAGCCCCCACAACAATAATATCGCCAATTTGTATACTTTCTGTTGGAATGAGGTTTTCTACAATTTTTCCATTTTCTTCTGTTTGTAACCAAGCTTCTTTTACATTTGGTTTAGACAACTCTTTTAATAAATCATCACTTTTATGTACAGTGGTTTCTTCTATATATTCACCAAGCTCTAACATTGCATTGGTTGAATTGGCAGCTAAATAATCTTTTCTAAATACGGATACTGCAACAGCAGCACTTTCTAAAACTTTAGAAGTTAATCCTTCAGTAAATAACTCTTTACTTCCATCAATTAACATAGGAGCAGCTGCTCCCAACGTTATAGAAGCTTTTAAGAAATCATTTGAAATAAAGCGCTCTGAAATTAATGCAGAAGAAGCACGAATAACACCCTTTACGCTTGGAGCTTCTTCACTGATATGCGCAATACTTAATGAATTTGAAGAACCATCATTTAATAAATCATCTAAGGTTAATTTGTCTAGAATACTTTCAATTTCGTAACATACTTCAGTATTTTTTATATTAAAAATAATAGAAGATGCTTTTTTATTTACTCTTACGCTATTAACACCTTTAATCTTTTCAAGATATGCAGACAAAATATTATCATCAATAAATTCTTCTTTTAACAAATTAAAGCGGTATCTAGCTCTTGTCGGTGTTTGGTGGACTTTTTTAAATGTATTGCTCATTTTATTTTACTCGCCTGATTCGTCCATCTGAGCTCTAGCATCTTCATATCTCTCTTTTAGCTCTTCCATTCCAGCTTGAAAAAGTTCACTACCTTTTGCTGCTGCATTCATAATTTTTTCTTGTGCACCTTTATTGGTTAAAAGAAAAGTAACTGCGGCACCAATAAGTGCTCCCTTTACAAAATCACCTTGAGAAAAACCACCAAGAGGATTTTGTACATTTGAAGTATTATTATTTTGTACTTCATTGTTTTGATTAATATATGGATTAATCTGTGTATTCTTCGTATTTCTTGAGTTTTCTATATTATTATCATATTTTTGCATTATTTTGCCTCGTCTTGTGCATTAAATTTTTCATCTAAAATCTCAAGAGCATAAATACCTGCCATTCCTATTGAAACAGCACTTAAAGCCTTCATTAAACCACCTTTTTGACCAAGATAGTTAGAAGTAGCAATTGCAGCACCTGTAGCAATTGCGCCTTGAGATGTTTTTTTAATAGTATCTTTTAAAGCAAGGTTTGGTTTAACTTTTTTTTCCATAACTTTTTTATAATTTATAGTTCCAGAAATAAGTGCGGATGCAACTGCACCGCTAACTATATGACCTAAAACATTTCTTTCATCACCCGTATTAATTAGCAGTTCTTTCATTAACTTTCTTCCTTAGCTTTAACTTTTCTCACGCGTTTTTTTGGTTCTTCTAAAAAAGTATTTTCGCTTGTTTCATTTTCGAGTTCTTTTGAACTTGTCATAATTTTACTCTTCACTTAGCTTACAAGTTCTTTACTTTTTTCCAATGATGAACATGCAAATTCTTTTGATTTATCAACAACCTTACATGCTTTTTCTTGTAGTTTATCGCTTTTATTAAAAGCAACCACTGCTCCTGCGCCTAACGCCAATCCTAATATAAATGGTAATGCCATAACTTACTCCTCATTTTTATATAAATACGTACTTAAAAAAGCACTTGATGCCGCGCCTAGAGCAGCGCCTGAAATCATTGAAACATTCATTTTCCCTAATAATTGTGTTATTTTATCTTGGTCTATGTTTCCTGTTGCTATATCTTCTAATAGGTTTTGATACTCACTTGCTTTACTCATCATTTCTTCAGGATTAAATAAAGCAGAACTTGTATCTTGATTGTAATATTCTTTCACACAATTCCTAAATAAAGGAAGGTGATTATTATAAGAAGCAGCTTGTAGACGATATAAAACATCCTTTACATCTTCTTCTTGAATATATTTTAGTAAATCATCGTACATTTTAATATTTACTATTTCTGTAGCTACTCCAACTTCACAACATTCTATATATGTTTTAGGCACAGTAAGTTTGTTGCTCCAGTCATTAAGAGGTACATCAATTTCATACTTTTCAAGCAATGAAATCAAAACAGAATAATGAACAGCTTCTGCTTGTTTAATACTAGAAAAAGGTTCAATATCTCCTAAATTGACAAGTATTGCACTATACGTTTCATAGGCCTGCATTTCATCATAAACAGCAATTCGTAGAACTTGTGAAAGTGCTGTTTCACTCAAGTTCAAATCTACACGTTTTTTATCTAGGTATGAAAAATCAGCTTGTAATGAAGTTTCATTACTTTCTTGTATATCTTCTAGATTCTCATTTGTTTCCAAATTTTGTATAAGTGGACTCTCTTTTTCAAAAGTATTTGTTTTCAACTAAATAACCTCCTTAGCTAATGAATTAATCATAGAAGTAATCTCTTCAAGATTCTCACCTTTTATTAAATCTTCCCATAAAGAAGAAGGAAAAACAACAGGATCATATATAATAGTTACGGAACCAATTATTTTTTTAACTTTTATACTGGTGATACCTTTGATTTTATCGGGTATGTTTTCTATGTCTTTAATGGTTATAGAAGAACTTTCATTTTTAATTTTTGAAGAGACTCTTACTCTTAATCGTCCAGGAGTGTGAGCAATTACGCTAAAATAACCAGCAATCTTAATAATATCTTCTGTTTTAATCAATCTATATCCTTCTTATTCTTCAATATTTCCCGTATTTATCTTAAGTGGAGCTTAATATCTACTTAGAATCATTATCAATAATATTCTCATTGTAGATTACTTTATTTCTTCCTGTGTTTTTTGCTTCGTATAAAGCGCTATCACATCTTTTGTACACAGTTGTATAGTCTTCACCTTTTTGGCAAAAAGTACAGCCAATAGATACACTAATATCAATATTCGTTCCTTCATAAATAAAGTCATGATTACAAACAATTGTTCTTATTCTGTTTGCAATTTTTAGAATATTATTACTTGAGTAATCATTAATTAAAATT
>CAJXWI010000155.1 GCA_913062735.1 uncultured Arcobacter sp. | reverse complement strand
AAAGTATTTATAAGTACGAGGCACTTATGCGTGTTTTTGATAAAGACGACAATATTCTTTATCCTGCTGTTTTTATTGAAAAATCTAAAAAATTTAGACTTTATACCAAACTAATGGCCATACTTATAAGAAAAGTCTCTTTATATATAAGAAAATATAAAATCAATATTAGTATTAATCTTGATTTTAGTGATATGCTTAATCCAAAACTAAAGAAAATCATAATTGATGAGTTACAAAACAATCATATAGGAGAAATGCTTACCATTGAAATACTTGAAAGTGAAAAAATCACCAATTATGAACTGGTCAATGATTTTATACAAGAAGTTAAAAAGTATGGAGTTAAAGTAGCAATCGATGATTTTGGTTCTGGTTTTTCAAACTACGACAACATTTTAAACTTGAACATAGATTATATAAAAATTGATGGTTCTTTGATTAAAAATATTGATACGGACATTTATCGATCTTTAATAAAAAGCATTGTTGATTTTTCAAAACTTCATAAAATAAAAGTCGTTGCAGAATTTGTAAGTGATTTGAAAATCTTGCGTTATGTAAAAACACTGGATATAGACTATGCCCAAGGTTACTATTTTAATAAACCCCAACATATAACAGAAATACTAGGAGAAAAAAATGAAAAATAAATTAATTCAGATTACTGATTTAAGTATCAATGAAGTCTTAGGAAATGAGATTATTTTACCTTCATTATATTTTAAAACCTTTGATGAAAATGCTAAAAATCTAAAACTGAATCTAAACAATGAAAAAGAGCAAGAAGAGATGCAGCATTTTATTTCTGATGAGTTTAACAGCATTAATGATTATATGAATACCACAATAAGTTCAATAGAAACACTTAGTGTTGCAACAAAAATAGCAAAAGTAGCTATTAAAAACAATGATGTAAAAAGTTTAGAAAAAATTCAAAATTCTATGTCTACTTTAGAACAAGAGCTTATCTCCTTAAGAGACGAAATATATAAAGACCCTTTTACGAATACATACAATAGAAAATGGATTTATAAAACACTTGTAGATAAAGACTCTAAACTTAAAGAAAAAGGTATTTTTGTTTTAATAAATATCAAAGACTTTGATTATGTAAAAGAAGAACACAATGAACTCATAGCAAATAATTTATTGATTTTTATATTAAACTTTTTAAATAAACAATTAAAAAAAGAAGGTATTAAATACCAAAATGTGAGATTTTTCCATGATACATTTTTAATTCTAGTAAAAGATGAAAGCCGTACAAGTTTAAATACTTTATTGTTAAATATAATGGAAATGATGAAAAACACTACACTAAAAAGTAAGTCAGGAATTGTACTTCAAGCACGCTTTAACTTCTCAACCCTAGAATATAGAGAAAATGATAATTTCCAAATTATACTAGAAAGTTTAACGCAAGGTTTAAATGAATAAACCTTGATTAATTGTCAAAATCCAAATAAAAATCTTTCATCTTTTCTTGGGCACTTTTAATATCTATTTCTTCAAAACGTATTTTAGTATTGTTTTTGGCTTGAGAAAGTTTAAAACAATCAATTGCTAAAACAGAACCAATCTTAGCATAACCCCCAATAGTTTGCCTGTCTTTTAATAATATAATAGGTTGTCCTGAGCTTGGAATTTGAATAGAACCAAAGGCAATTCCTTCTGAGATAATTCCACTTATCTTGGGTATAATTTTTTCTCCATTTAGTTTCATTCCCATTCTATTTGATTCAGGACTTACGCTAAATTCACTTGCAAAAAACTTTTCTTTTTCTTTTTCTTCAAATTCATCTTTTTGATACGATAATAATACGCGTAAAACTAAGGTTTCATCATAAGATGGAATGTATTTTTCTTTTAGTACTTTTTTATGATTATGCTTATAAGGTGTATAGGGCAAAAAATCACTTTTAATTAATGCTCTTCCTTTTATTGCGCCTAAACCTTCTTTAATAGTAGTGGAATAAGAATCAAAGTCTTTATTAAGTAAAAACCCACCCTTAACGGCTAAATAAGCCCTTACACCCTTAAGAGACTTACAAAACTTAAGTATGTCACCTTTTTTTATATTATACGTACTCCAAGGCTTAGAATACTTACCATTAATACTTAAAGATAAGTCAGCCCCTGTAATACTAATACTTATATCTTCACTGGCTTTTACACTAAAAGAAGGAAATGCAATTTCTAAAACATTACAATCTTTTGCATTTCCTAAGAGTTTATTCGCCCAAAAATAAGCATATTCATCCATACAACCAGAACTAGTAACCCCAATATGGGCATAAGAAAAACGTCCTTTATCTTGAACCAGTGTTAAAATACCCGGATTAATAATTTCAAAACCACTCATAAAACGCCTCCTTCTTTTAAAAACTCTTTTTTTGAAACAGGAAAAAACCTAACTTCATCTCCTACATTAACAGGACACAAGTTATCAAGTGATTTATCAAACATTTCAAGAGTAGTTCTTCCAATTATATTCCAACCGCCTGGGGAACTTTGAGGATAAATGGCTGTTTGTTCATTCGCAATTGCTAAGGAGTTTTTTGGAATTGCTTTTCTTGGATTTTCTAAGCGATTCATATTTATTCGCTCATCAACTTCACCCATATACGCAAAACCAGGTGCAAAACCAATGGCGTAGACTCTATACGTTGTAGAAGAATGGATATCAATTATATCACTAATGCTGAGTTTTTTTTCTTCAGAAATACTTCTTAAATCTAAGGCAACTTCTTCTCCATAATAAACAGGAATTTTTACAATTTTACTTTCATTTGAAGAAAGGGTATTTACTTTAATATTTTCAAGAATAAAAACAAACTGCTCATACGAATAGTTAAAAATATCATAGGTAATTAAAATAGAAGTATAAGAAGGAACAATATCAATAATACCTTCTAGTTTTTTTATTTCTTCTAAGTACTGTTTGACTTTTAAAGAAACATCTAAGGATATAACATTCTCAAAATATACGATTACGGAGTCAACACTGGCTAGTTTAATTTCCATTATATTAACAGTTTTCTAATATTTTTGACAAATTCTAAGGCTTGTTCGTTGTCCCCATGAACACAGATTGTATGAGGACGTAAGAATAATCGCTGTTTGTTTATTGAATATAAATAACCCTTATCTTTTAATAAAGATATTCTATCCATGACATCAAACTCATCATGAATCACAGCATTTTCATTGCTTCTTGCAACTAGGGAACCATCATCATTGTAATTTCTATCAGCAAATACTTCATAATACAAAGAGATACCATAATGCATGGCAATTTGGGAATATTCTTCATTTTTACTTGAGGATAAAATCATTAGTTTTAATTCTTTATTATATGAAGAAACACCTGCTAAAATAGCCTTGAATATATTTTCATCTTTCATCATGTCATTGTATAAAGCACCATGAGGTTTTACATAAGAGACTTGGGCATAATTACTTTTACAAATGCCTTCTAATGCACCTATTTGATAAATAACAATGGCTTTAATTTCTTCTAAAGAACAAAGCATTGAACGACGTCCAAAACCAACTAAATCTTGATACCCAGGATGAGCCCCAATTTCTACTTGATGTTTTTTTGCTAAAAGAACTGCTTTTGTCATAGTAAGTGCGTCACTTGCATGAAAACCACAGGCTAAATTAGCCATATCCACATAAGGCATAATTTTTTCATCCAAGCCCATATTCCATATTCCAAAACTCTCACCCATGTCACAATTTAATTTTATATTCATTGTTAAACCTTGCACTAATCTTTCTTATTTTATCATATAGTAAATGATATTGAATAAAATCTTACTTAAAAAAAGTGTGCAAGCAGTGAGTTTTACTTAGAATATAGCTAATATTAAAAAAAGCCTATATTTCTAAATCTTTTCTATTCTTTTTAATACGTAAAAAAAGTAAAACAGAAACAAAAAGTAAAACAATAAATGGATTAAAAGAATGGATATTCACATAAAACAAGTAAGAAAGAGCTAAAAATAGCATTAAAGAAAGCCCCAAAAATAAATAAGACAAGAGATATGTCAGCAAAAAAGAAGAAGAAAAAATTAAAATATAGAAATATTCATGCATATAAGACCTTAACGTTTATTAAGCTAAGTATAAAATAAAGAAGTGTGTAAATAGTGAGTAATAAAAAGAATAGAAAAATCTATTCTTTTTATTTTATCATGAGATTAGGCAGATAAAAGACAATCTCTGGGAAAAACGTAATTAAAGCAACTGCTACAAACATTAGTAAGAAAAAAGGAAAAGTAGCTTTTAAAATATACTCAATCTTTTCTTTTGAAATACTTTGAATAATAAACAAAGAAAAACCAACAGGAGGTGTAATTTGAGACATTTCAACCATAAAAACCAAGAATATTCCAAACCATAAAGGGTCATATCCTGCTAATACTACAATAGGTAGAACAATAGGTAGCGTCATTACAACGATAGAAATACCATCTAGAATCATTCCTAAAATAATATACATTAAGCCAATAATTAAAATTAACATTAAAGGAGATAATCCTAAGGTAGTAATGTACTCACTTAAGGCTCTAGCAATTCCTAAAAAGCCAATTACTTGAGATAAAAAACCAGCAGCAGCAATAATAAAACTAATCATTACAGAAGTTTTAACGGCATTTACTAAAGCTGTTTTTAATATATCAAGAGAAAAACTTTTATAAATTATTGCCAAAATAACGGAACCTAGTACTCCAAGCGCCGCTGCTTCAGTAGGTGTTGCAAACCCTCCATAAATCGAGCCAAGAACAACTGCAATTAAAGAAAATACTGGAGCTAAATCTTTTAATGAATCTTTTTTATCTTTCCAGGTATATTTATCATCCTGTAAAGGTTCTACACTTGAATCAAGTTTTGCAACAATCATAATATAAAATGAGTATAAAGAAGCCAATAATAAACCAGGTAAAATTCCTGCCATAAATAACTTCCCAATAGAAACATCCGATAAAACCCCATAAATAATCATAATTAAAGAAGGCGGAATTAAAAATCCAAGTGTACCAGAACCAGCTAGGGAACCAATGGCTAAGGATTTTGAATAGCCTCTTTTTTTAAGCTCATCTAGGGTAATTTTTCCAACGGTTGCAGTAGTAGCTGCACTTGAACCTGATACTGCTGCAAAAAGTGAACACGCAGCAACATTTACATGCAATAATTTTCCAGGAATATGACATAACCAAGGCATTAAACCATTTAATAATTTAGTAGAAATTGAAGATTTGTATAAAATCTCACCCATTAATATAAACATTGGTAATGCTGCTAAAGACCATGAATTCAAAGAATCATAAATAGATGATGCTAATAAGTCCCCTATTTTGTCATAAATTGAGATAACAGGAGGTAAGTTATGATCAAATATTAACATCCCTACAATTCCTGTTAAAAACAAGGAAATACTTATCCATAAAGAAGACAGTAAAAAAGAAAACATAACTATCATTATAATAACAGCCAATACTAAAGGATCACTAATCATTTTTAAATCCTTTTATTACAAATGCCAGTGCAGATAAAATAAACAATGCAAGCCCTAAAGGCATCACAAATTGAGTTAAATACAAAGGTGTTTCAGATACTGCTTCTGATAACATTTCAAATTCATAAGAATCATAAGTAAACAATACCGTTCGATAAAAAGCAAAAGACAGAACAACAATAGTAATTAAACCAGCAATCATATCAATAATTTTGTTTGCTTTTTTATTAAGTCTGGAGCTAATAATATTAATTCGGATATGTGCTTTTTCATTAAAGGTATAAGCCAACCCTAAAAAAATTGAAGCTAAATATAAATATCCACTATATTCATCTGCAATCATTGTAGACATATCAAAAGCGGAGCGTATAAAGATTTCAGTAAGAATCAACAAAACAAGAGAACAAAGAATTAAGGCTGATAAATAAGCTCCCCACAAGGAGAGTTTATTTACGAATATATAAAATGTTTTCATCTTTTATTTTCTGTATTCTTTGAAAATATTTTTAATATCTGAAGATGCATCTTCTAAATATCCATTTAATATTTTATTGGCCATTTTATCAAGTTCTTTTTGTAACATAGGACTTGCTTCTGAAATTTTCATTCCATTTTTTGCCATAATTTCTAAAGCATTTGAATCTTCAAGTCTAACAGCTGCCCATTGTTTTTTCTCAATAGCTGCTGCTGCTTTTAATACAGCACTTTGTTGATTTTTGTTCATTGAATTCCAGTAATCTAAATTAATAGAAACAGCTTGCAGTGGAAAAGCATATTTGATTTTTGTAAAGTCAGATAATACTTCCCAGAATTTTCCATCTTTTCCAGATGCAGATGAAGTAACAACTGAGTTAACCATTCCTGTTCTTAAAGATGAGTATACTTCTCCCCAAGG
>CAJXWI010000154.1 GCA_913062735.1 uncultured Arcobacter sp. | reverse complement strand
TTCTCTTCGTATTTTCTTTTGTAACATCATAAGCGCATATTGCAAAGTTTCAGGTCTAGGTGCACAGCCAGGTAAATAAATATCAACAGGCACTATTCTATCTGCACCTTGAACAGTGGCATAAGTATTAAACATCCCACCCGTATTAGCACATGACCCCATTGAAATAACCCATTTAGGATCAGGCATTTGATCATATAAACGCCTCATGAATTCAGCATGTTTTTTAGTAAGCGTACCTGCTATTATAATAACATCCGCTTGCCTTGGACTTGCTCTAAAAATAGTTCCAAATCTATCAAAATCGTATCTTGAAGCTCCTGAAGCCATCATTTCAATCGCGCAACAAGCCAATCCATAAGTAAGAGGCCATAAAGAGTTTGAACGTCCCCAGTTTACAAATTTATCAATACTAGTAAGTGCAATAGGAGCACCTCCATCTTGAAAATAATTTACTTTATGCTGTGCCATTCTAAGGCTCCTTTTTTCCATGCATATATGAATCCAATCGTTAATAATAAAATGAATAAAATCATTTCAATAAAACCAAACCAGCCCAAAATCTTAAAGTTTACAGCCCAAGGAAACATAAATATAATTTCAATATCAAAGAGAATAAATAAGAGTGCCATTAAATAGAATTGTACAGAAATACTGTTTTTTTGTTTCGTAACTTCTGGACCACATTCATAAATACTGTATTTTAATTTTTCAGTATCTTGTCGTGCTAATTTACGGCTGATTAGACGTGCTAAAAAAATGGTGGTAGTAAAAGCCCCAAAGGTTATTACAAACATCATAAAAACACCAAAATAGGGATGTGCGAACTCCATATGAGTCATCAAAAGTCCTTGTTGCTCTATACATATGTTTAAAAAGCAAACACGTTAATTGTTTGCTTTAAATTCTTTTAATATTCTATTCGTAAACTTACTTTGCAAAAAAGCAAAAGCTTAAAATATTATCTTCTTGATTATAGATATTATACAACAATTTATCTTTTGACAAAAATACTCAAGAATTAAAGAAGACATATTTTGTCCTCTTTAGTATTAAATAAGAAAAATAGTTACACTTAAGAAACAAAACCTACTTTATTTTCACTGTCAAACTGCCCTTTTTTCTCTTTTGTGATTTGTTCTTTAAAAATTTCAACAGTAAAAACAGCATCTTTCATAACGGCTACTTTATACGCAGTATTTTTAATAATTAACTCAATTTGTCCACCCGTTAACTCAACTTTAGCAAGCTCATTTATGTCAAAATTCTTTTCCAAAGGAAGAGTAGAAGGTAATAATTTTTGCCATAAAGCAAGTCGTTGTTCAATATTTGGTTTTACAAATTCAATTTTATAATTAAATCTTCGTGAAAATGCTTTATCTAAGTTTTCAAGTAAGTTAGTTGTTGCTATTAAAATTCCATCAAAACGCTCAATTTGTTCCAAAAAGATATTTTGCATTTGATTGTGCATTTTATCACTAGCAGTTCCTTGTCCACTTGATCGTGAAGATAAAAACTGGTCGGCCTCATTTAATAATAAGATAGGTTCAGATTTTGTTTTTATTTTTAATTCTTTATATTTATCAAAAATATCTCTTACATTTTTTTCACTCTCCCCTACATACATAGACAAGATTTTAGAACAGTCAAAAGACAAGACCTGTTTTTTCAGGGATTTTCCAAGAGCTAAAGCAGTAATTGTTTTACCAGTTCCAGCAGAGCCATAAAAAATAATTTTAGCTTCAATACCTTTCTTTTTATCTTTAATTCCCCACTCTTTAAGCCTTGTCACCACTTCTTTATCAACTTGTTTTAATAAAGCGTCTAAGGTTTCTTTTGTTTTAGGATTTAAAACAACATCATCAAGATTTTTATTCGTAGTAATTAATTCAAACATCTCTTGCTCACCAATTAATGAATCAAGTTTAATCTTAGCAGCTCTTGTTTTCTTTTTAGTCGGATGTGATATTTTATATAAAACCTCATCAGGAATAAAAAAGTTTCTAGATATCCCACCAAAAGGGGTCAACATTTCATCATAATCTACTAAATTATTAGAAACCAGTTTTGAGCTTTCTTCTAAAAGCGAACGGTGTTTTATTTTTTCATAGTCATCATGGGATACCAGCTCAATTAATGAGTTCATATCTCTTAAAGATTCATCTCCACCTGCATATTCTTCTTTTAGTAAAGATAAAAAAATCATACGTTCGTTGACATCCAAGGTATTATCTTCAAAAAACTTTTCAATCATGATATCCGTTGATGTTGCTTTTATTCTCTCAGAAATACGGTTCTCTAAAAGTGCCAATTTTGATTTTAATCTGTTGATATTCGGAGAGTTTTCATCAAAACTGTGTTTAACAACATTTAGTTTTTGAGCTAAGTCTATTTTAAAAAATTGATCTTGTAAATATTCTAAATGATCGGTATATTCTTTGATTTCAGGCAAAGCAATATCAAGCGTACCATCTTCTACTAATTTTAAAAAAGAAGAACTTAAAGTCACAGAAGAATTTAGTAACTCTAATTTAGATATATCACTTAATTTAACATTGGTATATACGCTACTTTGTACCAGCCATCCAAGTTCTAATAGTTTTTTAATATGTATAATTTTTTCTATATGCTCATATTTCTCTAAATCAAAATATTGTCCCAAAATATCAAGAACCATGATTGAATCACGTCCTTGCACATATTCTTTACTTATATACTGTAAAAATTTTGCTTCTTGAAGACTACATTTTAATTGAGAGTATAATTGTGTTTTTCTAAGATTTGTACTGTTTATAAAGATTAAAAAATCTTTCATTATATTTTATCCTCTAAACTTTTTTTAAATATTTTTACTTCTTGATTCTTTTCAAAAAACAAAACAAAAAGTTTATTTTGTGTTTGTATTTTTAAGGAATTTTTTTCTTCTTGTATTTTTTCTATTTTAGAAAAGACAATCGTTTCATTGCTTGAAAAATCAAGTGAGAACTGATTGTTTATTAATAAAACTTTTGAATCACAAATACTTTTATATCTGCTTCTATAATAAAACACTTCTTGGCACTTGTCTTTTTCAAAATAAGCTCTAACTTCTTCATCATTTGATGAATCAACCATTACCAGCCAGCCAATTACTATAAAAAATGGAGCAAAAAATACAAGTAAAATCACGTTTTTCCTTATTGTTATACTTATTATATAGTAAAAAGATTAATGCTTTGTTTATTGATTATGTATCACCCTAGGTTCTTAATCAACTAAATCATAAAGCCCTTCGATTTCTTGAGGCCAAATTTCTTCATTTATAGTTTCTAAAATCAAAGGAATATCATCCATTCTCTCATCGTTCATTAAATATTTAAATGAATCCCAACCTATTTTACCAAGACCTAAAGAATCGTGTCTATCAACTCTGCTTCCTAGTTCTGGTTTAGAATCATTTATATGCATTCCCATTAAATACTCAAAACCAACAATACTTGAAAATTCTTCCCATGTTTTATCATACGTTTCACGTGTACGAATATCATAACCAGCCGTAAACATATGACAAGTATCAATACATACACCCATTCTGCTTTTATCATCAACTTTTGAAATAATATGCGCCAAGTGTTCAAACTTATAGCCCATATTAGAGCCTTGTCCAGCTGTGTTCTCAATTACAAGTTTTACTTTAGAATTAGGAGTTGCATCTATTACTCTATTTAACGTTTGGGCAATATTATCCAAACACTCTTCTTCACTTATTTTACGTAAATGAGAACCAGGATGAAAATTAAGTCGATCAAGTGTTAAAATATCACAACGTTGCACTTCATCCACAAAAGCATCAAAAGATTTTTCTCTGTTTTCAAGTATAGGATGTCCTAAATTAATCAAATAAGAATCATGAGGTAAAATATGTTTTGTTTGTATACCTGTTTTTTCTAATTCTAAAAACCACTTGTCAATTACTTTTGACTCCAAATCTTTTACTTTCCATTGTCTTTGATTCTTAGTAAATAATGCAAATGCTTTTGCGCCAATAGCATTTGCGTTGATACAGGCATTAAATACCCCTCCACTAGCACTAACATGTGCTCCAATAAATTTCATCTTTATCCTTTAGTCTTTTATAATTTTAATTAAAATATGATTTTCTTTATCTCTAAATATAACTTTCTGCTCTTTTTGTTCAATTAACTTTTTGAAAAAGTCTTTTTTATAAGAAGAATGCAAAAATTCTTCATTAAAAGCTTCAGGGCTTAAACATTTAAAAGTACTTTTACAAATTCGCTCTTCATACACTTTTAAATCCAAAACAAGAGAACCAGCTGAAAAAACTTGCAACTGTGTGTAAAAAGGGAAGAAAGAAACAAAACCTTTATCATAAAATTTCATTTTGGGTGTTTTTATTAAAATAGTCGCACTTTTAGATAGCTGTGGAGTTTTTGAAGCACAGGCAATAAATAAAAAAAGTACAAGTATCAGTCTCAAATATTTAAACATTTTTTCTCTTTAGAATCATTTTGTAAGAATTTTACTATAATAGGATTAAATATAGCAGAAAAAATACTCTGCTTTTAAAAAAGGTTTGATTTGTTAGTACATATTTGCTGTTCAGTAGACAGCCACTATTTTTTAGAAAGAATACAAGAAGAATATCCAGATGAAACTCTTGTTGGTTATTTTTATGATCCCAATATCCATCCATACGCAGAATACCAACTAAGATACAAAGACGTTGCATATTCATGTAAAAAATTGAATATTGAATTACTTGAAGGCCCTTATAATTTAGAAGCATGGCTTAAAAAAGTAAAAGGCATGGAGTTATTACCTGAAAAAGGGGATCGCTGTACTGTTTGTTATGATGATAGATTAGAAGCAACCGTACAAAAAGCAGTAGAGCTAGGACATGATAAATTTACCTCAACACTTTTAATTTCTCCTAAAAAATCTCAAGATAAGTTGCAAATTATTGGTGAGAGACTAACTAAAGAATACAATTGTGAGTTTATTTTCAAAGATTATCGTGCAGGTCAAGGTCAAATGTTGCAAGGTATTAGAGTAAAAGAACATTCCTTGTATAGACAAAACTATTGTGGTTGTTTATTTGGACTAACGCCTCAAAGAGAATCTCAAGACAAATTAATGGATGAAATGATTAACCCAATTTCCAATCAAATCTTGCCTGAGTCAATTGAGAGCAGATTAGAGTTGTATCACAAAAGAGATGAATTGGAAGAAAAAAATATTCCTTATAAAGTGATCAAACAAAAATTTCTAAATTACAGACTCTTAAGTGCTTTAGTAAAAGTAAATAAAATTACTGTACCTTCTTATTTTTTATGTTATTCAATTTCTTCACGTAAAAAGTTTTCAGGAAGAATTGAATATGAAAGAGGAGACATTGCTTATTTAAATAAAGAAGAAACAAAAATCATTCCTATAGAAATATTTAATGATATTGCTGGTACTAATTATGACAATGTAAAAGCATTGATGTACGGTCCTCCTACTTTTCAAGCAGAGTTAAATGCACGAAATAAAATTACTAAAAATCCTTATGGTTTATCTCCTATTATTATAGTTGATAAATTAAGTGAAGATAAGTATGAAATAGAACTTAATGCAAAAATCTATGAAGATGTAAAAGAAGACATTATATGAAAATCTTGGTTTCAGCTCTTGAAACCTCGTCTAACATTCATTTAAAAGAACTTCTTAAAGAATTTGATGAACGTACAGAGTTTTTTGGTATTTTTGATAAAAAACTTGGACCTGCTTCTTATGACTTAGAAGAACTTGCCGTTATGGGTTTTGTTGATATCTTAAAAAAACTGCCTTTCTTTTTTAGATTAAAAAAAGAAATGGTTGAACTAGCACAGCATGCGGATAAAGTTCTTTTAATGGATTCATCAGGATTCAATCTTCCTCTTGCAAAAGCCATAAAAAAAGCCTATCCCAACAAGGAAATCATTTATTATATTCTACCTCAAGCTTGGGCCTGGAAAAAAGGAAGAATCCCTAAAATCGAAAAATATTGTGATAAGTTATGCTCAATATTACCTTTTGAAAAAGACTTTTATTCACAAAAAGATAAAATTACTTATGTAGGACATCCTTTATTAGATGAAATCACTTCTTATAAAACACAGCAAAGTTCTTCTTCTAGCATTGTATTTATGCCAGGCAGCAGACGAACTGAAATAACAAATCATATGCCTGTTTTTAGAGAATTAATACAAAAACTTCCTCAAATGCAATATATTTTAATCATTCCAGAAAAATTTGATCAAAATTATATTGACAAAACCTATGGAGACATTTCATCTTTTAGTATTTCTACTAATGCACATAAGAGTTTAAAAGAAGCACACTATGCTTTTATTTGTTCAGGAACGATTCAGTTTAATCAAGCTACATTGAGTTCATCTTGG
>CAJXWI010000153.1 GCA_913062735.1 uncultured Arcobacter sp. | reverse complement strand
AAAATATATTTTACCATTAAGCTCAATTGTAGAGTCTTTACAACCTACGGCTGAAATGATTAAAAAGATTGGTGATGGTAGCCAAGACTTATTGATGTTAAGAGAAGAATTTATTCCAGTTGTAAGGTTACATAACTTATTTGGTGTAGAAAAAACATTTAATAACTTAGAAGATGGTATGTTAATTGTAGTTAAATCAGGAGCTACTAAAGTTGCAATTTCTATTGATGAATTTTTAGATCAACATCAAGTTGTGGTAAAACCACTGGACAAAAACTTTAGATCAGTTGAAGGTATTGGAGCTGCTACAGTTAGAGGAGATGGAAGTATTGGATTAATCCTAGATATTTTAGGAATTATTAATGCACAACTAAAGGTTGATAAGGGCCTTACTAATTCTAAAAGAGCTTCATAATGGAAGAAAACACCCTTCATCTGCATGAAAAAGTAAAAACACTTCTTTATTCTTTGACAGGAATTACGCTTTCTGAAAATAAAGATATTATGATTGCTAATAGATTACATAAACTAAGACGAGACACCAGTTTTTCTGGTGACTTAGAAGAATTATTGGATTCTATTAAAGAAGGACATAATACTACTGAGTTTATTAACTCTTTTACTACAAATAAAACGCATTTTTTTAGAGAAGATTTTCATTTTGAAGATTTAAAAGACAGAGTTCTTCCTTCTTTAACAGCAGGAGAGAATATTAAAATGTATTGTTCTGCTTCTTCAACTGGAGAAGAGCCTTATTCTATGGCAATGACTATACTTGAAGCACAAGAAGAGCATAATTGTAGATATTCTTCTTCCATAATTGCTACTGATATTGATACCAATGTTTTACAATATGCTGCAAATGGAGTTTATCGTTTTTCAAAATCTTCTAAAGAGTTTCCTTCTTGGATTAAACCTCAAAAATACTTCAAAAAAAGAGTAAATAAAACATTAGCAAGCGAAGAAATACTTATTAAAATTAAACCAGAATTACAAAAAATGGTTTCATTTCAATCGATGAATTTAAATGACAATGAATATCCATTTGACAACAATCAATTTGATGTCGTATTTTGTAGAAATGTTTTAATATATTTTTCAACACAAGATCAAAATAAAATACTAAAAAAGCTTTTTAAACACCTCAAAATTGGGGGAACATTATATTTAGGACACTCAGAGAATCCTCAGGATTTAATTTCTTATGTTGATAGAGTAGGTCAAAATATTTTTATAAAAAATAAGGAAATCTAGTGGTTGTTATTGGACATAAAGACGGTAGTATAGAAAAAGCCTCTAATACTAGGTTTACTCAAAAAATAAAAGGTTATAATGCTCACACTGTAATAGGTGGAGAGTTTGCAGTGGCACAAGATATTGATAACATTGCGTTTAAAACACTTTTAGGTTCATGTGTTGCTATTATGTTTTACGATAAAGTTAAAAAAATCAGAGCAATGAACCATTTTTTACTTCCAAGCACACAAAATTCAAATAATGATATGAAATATGGTTTGTATTCTGTTGAAGCAATGCTTAATGAGATGTATAAACTGGGATGTTCAAAACACAATATGTTTGCAAAAATTAGTGGTGGTGCTGATATCATGCAACTAAATATTGGTGGTGGTATTGGTTCAATAGGGCACAGAAATGTAGAATTTGCAAAGGATTTTTGTAAAACGGAAGGCTTTAAACTTTTATCAGAGCATACCAGAGGTGAACATGGTCGATTGATCTTACTAACCAATGAATTTAGTACTTTTATTAAAGTAACGAGTAAATCAGATACAGATGCAGAAATTGCAAAAGAAGAAAGAAATCTTCAAAAAGAAATCACTAAAGAACCTGTTATTAAAGAATATGCAAATGGGGTTGATTTATTTGGAGCAGATACTGCTGAACCTGAAATGGAAATAGAATTATTTTAGGAGTGTAAATGTATACTGTTTTAGTTGTTGACGACTCTAAGTCAATGAGAATAATGTTAGAAGATATGATTAATGCAATTGATGAATTTGAAGTAATTGCTTCAGCAGATGATGCTTTTGAGGCCAGAGATAAAATTAAACAATATGAACCTGATTTGGTTACAATTGATCTTAATATGCCAAAAATGGATGGAGCAGTTTTTTTACGTAACTTAATGCGGCTTCATGCTATGCCAGCTGTTGTTATTTCTAGTGAAAGTGAACGAGGGAATGATATTTTCGATGATGGGGCTGTTGGCTTTATTCCTAAACCAAGTCCTGGGGAATCTTTAGATACTTTCCAAAAAAATATTAAAGAAACACTTTTAAATCTTACTTTTTTATTAAAAAGATATACCTTAAAAAAACCAAAAGGAAGCAGAGCGGTTAAAACCATAGAACCCACTTATAAAGTGCATCCCGATGAAGTAATTAAAAGCAAGCCTGCTTTATTCCCAGGTTCTAAAGTTATTGCAATTGGAAGTTCAACAGGTGGAGTAGACTCACTCTTGCAAGTTTTTTCTAAATTAAGTGCAGACCTGCCCCCTATTGTAATGACACAACATATACCTTATGGTTTTTCAAACTCATTCGCACATAGATTAAATGATAATTCTTTAGTTAATGTTAGAGAAGCAAAAAACGGAATGGTTCTAAAAAATGGCCATGCCTATTTGGCTCCTGGTAATATGCATATGACAATTAAAAAAATAAACAAGGCATATGTTGTAGAGCTCTTAGATACAAAAAAAGTCTCTTTTCATAAACCAAGTGTTAATGTTATGTTTCGCTCAATTAATAATGAAGTAGGGTCAAGTGCAATGGCTATAATGATGACTGGTATGGGAGATGATGGGTCAATTGCTATGAAAGAAATGCATGATAATGGGATTTATACGCTTGCCCAAAATGAAGAATCATGCGTAGTTTTTGGAATGCCTGCAAAAGCGATTGCAAGTGGTGCTGTAAAAGATATTGTTCATTTAGACGATATTGCAAAAAATATTATGGAATTTTCAAAAAAAAAATAATTCTTATAAATCATCCATAACAGACGTTGCTGCTTTTAATCTGTCTTGATCAAAGTGGGTATAAATTCTTGAGGTATTTAAATCTGCGTGCCCAAGCGCTTCTTGTACTAAAATTAAATCTTTATTTTTTTTATATAAACGTGTAGCAAAGGTATGCCTTAACATATGTGCCCCATTTTTATCTTTTCTAATACCTGCTTGTAAAAGAATTTTATCCATAATATATGAAACATAGGGCTGTGTCAAGCTTTTTCCTGTTCTTGAAATAAAAAGTAAAGTAGAATCATCTTGATATTCTTGGTATTCATTCAAGTCTTTTTGTATGTATTTTTGATGAATCATTGCAATTCTTTGTTTATTTCCTTTTCCTGAAATCTTAATTACATAATATTCATTTTCTAAATACATATCTTTTCTTTTAATTCCAAGCGCTTCAGATACTCTCATGCCAGTGTATAAAATGATTTTTATCAATAATCTGTTTTTTGCAAGAGAATAGGGCTTAAAAGGAGTTGTTTCTACAGCCTCTAAAAAGCGTTTTATCTCTGCATCGTGCATAAACGTAGGAAGTTTTGATCCTCGTGCTCCTCCTAAACCTGCCCAATTTTTGAGTTCAATATTATAAACATACGAGTTTTCATTTTTATCTTGATTTTGTTTGTCTATATATTTAAATAAAGCAATAATAGCCATGCGGTAGTTTTTTTTACTGGCATCTGATAAGGAAGAAGTATGAACAGCTAAAAAATCAATAATAAATTCTTCATCAATTTCTTTCATAGAAGCAAAGCCTAATTTAGTAAATTCATAATAGAGTTTTTCAACGGGATTAATATACGTATTGATTCCAATTAATCCAATACTTCTTGCTTTTTTAGCTAGAGTCTTTAATTCTTCCATAGTATTTAACTCTTTGCTTAAGGCTTGTAGTATTTCTTGAAAAATATCTTTGTTACTAACTTGTCTGTTTGATAAAGTAGTTAATTTAGAACGTATGAAGTTTTGTATCCAAAAAAGGAAGGTTTTATCAAAAGTGTTTAAAAAATCTATTTCATATCTCATTGTCTACCTTTATCATACTTTTTAATTCTAATTGATGAAAACATAAATTTTCACAGTAAAATAACTTTCATTACTTTATAACGAATAGTAATAAAATCTTCTACCAAAGACTTGCTGTTTCCTCTTGGTTTAAATCTGTCTCAAGGTAAATATCTTCATTATAGTCTAAGTACAAGGTATATTCACCAAAAGAAAAACTCTTCTCTATGTCTTTTTTATTTAAATAATTATTCTCATTAAAAGAACATAGGTCAGCTAAATAATACTCAGCAAGTGAAGGTGCCATATTATCAACACTTTGTTCCAAAGAATTAAAATCTTCAACCCCAAAAGTAGTAAATAAAAGTGTTTTATTTATTTGGGTTAACATTAATTATTTAAAACCATTTAATAATGAGGCCATTCTATTAAGATCGAGTTTTCCATCATCTTGCTTTTTTTGTTCATTATTTATAGGGGTATTATTGTTTACATTTATTGCAATATTATTTATTTTTTCGTCAATTATTTCTTTTTTGTCAACTTCTTGCTTATTTATTTCTTCTATTTCTATTTTTTCTTCTTCTTTCCCAACAGCATCAAAAATATTTTCAGTATTTAAAGCAAAATCATTTTTTTCTTCTTGAAAAGAAGGGGTTTCCATTTTTACTACATCCCCTACTTGCTTATTTCCAAGTAGGTTTTGTATTTTTCCAAGCATAGAATTGATATTTGTATTCTCTTTTTGGTTATTGTCTTGAATGTTGTCTAAATTATCTTCTAAACTTACTTTATCTTCTTTTAAATTATTAATATTACCTTCTAGCTCATTTTTTGCATCTTCAAGTTCTTCAATTGTATCTTTAAGTGAGTTATTCTCATTTTGTAAATCTTCATAGGCACCTATTAGTGTGTTTAAAGCATCGCTTAATTTTGCTATTGTTTCTGAGTTATTCATTAAAAATCCTTGTTATATATATAAAGATGTATTATTGCAAAATTTAACTAATAATACCATCAATTTTTAAAAGAGAATCAACATTTGGAGCCCTATTTGTTAAATTAAAAAATAGTTTGTCCATATCAATTGAGCCTCCCTTTTGTAAAATATTTTCCTTGTATTTTAATGCAAGTTCTTTATTGAGTATTTTATTAGAATCAATAAACATATAAAAAGCATCTGCACTTAAAACTTCTGCCCATTTATATGAATAATAACCAGCTGAATAACCACCTGCAAAAATATGGGCAAAACCATTTTGAAACTTATTGTATGAAGGAGGCAGTAAAGTAGAATATTTTTTTCGTAAAGAATCTAATAAATCCTGTGTTTCTTGCTCACTTAAACCAGCTTCTTGATACATCTTAAAATCAAATAATGCAAACTCAACTTGTCTAATAGTAGCAAGTGAGCTTTGGAAGTTTTTAGCTTTTATAATTTTATCAATGGCTTCATCGCTTAAAACTTCTTTTGTTTCATGATGAAAAGCAAAAAGTTTTAGGACTTCTTTATCGTAAGAAAAGTATTCCAAAAATTGAGAAGGAAACTCTACTGTATCCCAAGTAACCCCTGATATACCTGATACATAAGGTTCTTCAACACGTGATAGTAGGTGATGTAATGCATGTCCCATTTCATGAAACAAGGTTACAACATCGCTGTGTCTTAAAAGAGATTTTGTAGTTTCGCTAGAAGAAGGAAAGTTACAAACGATATAAGCAGTAGGAAGGTGTTTATTACCTTTAGCATCAATATAGTGAGTATGCCAGTTATTCATCCATGCACCCCCTCTTTTGTCACTCCTAGCTTCTAAGTCAATATATATACGAGAAGAAAGAATATTGTTTTCATATAAGTCGTAAACTTTTACTTTATCATCCCATGCTTTTTCTTTAACTTCTTTGAATTCTACTTCAAAAAGTTTGTTTAAAAAGTTAAAAAAGCCTTTTAAAACAGAGTCTTGCTCAAAGTACGGTCTGTAGAATTCTTCATCAATATCATACTTTTCTTTTTTTAAGATTTCCGAATAATAAGCAAGATCATATGTTTGTATATCTCTAAGACCATCTTTTAATGCAAGCTCTCTAATCTCATCTAATTCTTTAGCAGCAGAACCTTTTGCTTTTTCACCTAATTCTTCTAAAAATGAAATTACTTCATCTTCACTTCTTGCCATTTTACTCATTAATGAATACTGTGAATAAGATGAAAAACCAAGAATATTAACTTTCTCATTTTTTAGTTTTAGAATTTCTTCAATTATCTTTGCATTTTGTGGTGCTCTTGTACAATATGCTTTATATATTTCTTCTCTATAAACTCTTGATGTTCCATAGGTAATATATGCAATATAAGAAGGCATTTGCAAAGTGAATTTATATTTTGTTTTTCCTTCCTCTTCAAAACGTGCCAA
>CAJXWI010000152.1 GCA_913062735.1 uncultured Arcobacter sp. | reverse complement strand
AAGCGTTAAACAACGTGTTTACAAAAGAAAAAGTTGAGCTAGCTACTAAAATTTTTAATGGAGATGAAGATTTTACTAATGTTACTTATCATCAAGATTATTTAAATATTCTTGATTTATATGACAGATTGTGGATTAAAAAATTAAATAAATAAACTACCTTTCCTTAAAGAATGACTAAAGATACTTTTTTAGTCATTCTTTTCTTCTTTTAACTTCTCATGTAAATTTCATTTATTGATTGTGCAAGAATAAACGCCAAGCTTATTTATTTCATAATTTTATAGTTAGTACTTTGATTTAATATAATATATATATCTTTTTGCTAAGATAAAAGAAACATCTAAATGTTACTAATTTTAAAAAAACTTAAAAGTTCTTTTAAAGATTCTTATTTTTTTGTTATTAATATTTAGAAAGGTCGATATGACTGTTGGTGAAAACAATATTTCAAAACAATATTTAAATCTTTATAACGATTACAAAAAATTACTAAAATATATTTCACGTGAGAATTCTATTTCAGATGTATTAAATAAAATAATAGATTCTGTTGAAAAAAGAAACCCTCATATGATTTGTTCGGTACTTTTATTAGATGATAGCGGGAAAAAACTTTTAAAAGGTGCCGCACCTTCTTTACCTGATGAATATACTAATAAGTTAGATGAGATGTTAATTGGTGAAAATGTTGGTTCTTGTGGAGCAGCTTCTTATTTAAAACAAAGAGTTGTTGTTTCAGATATTAGTACTCATGCTAATTGGAAATATGGCAAAAAACTTGCAGCAAAATTTAATTTGCATGCCTGTTGGTCTCAGCCTTTTTTTTCTTCAAAAGGTGAAATTTTAGGTACTTTTGCTATTTATTATAATGAAATAAAAGAACCCAGCGATTTTGATATTCAACTTATAGAAGATATAGCAAGTATTGTTGGTATTGCTATTGAAAAATACAAGCACGGTCTTAAAGAAAAAGAGTATAAAGAAGAATTACATCAAATAAATCATTCGCTTGAAGAAAAAGTACTTGAACGAACATCCGAACTTGAAAATTTGAATAATAAATTAGAAGATACTATTTATAATCTTGAATCAACACAAAACAAACTTGTAGAATCTTTAAAAATGGCTAGTTTAGGTGGTTTAGTGGCAGGAGTTGCTCATGAAATTAATACTCCTATTGGAATAGGGCTTACTGGATCAACACATTTTTTAGAGCTTACAAAAAACATCACAGCAAAATTTGAAAAAAAAGAAATGAGTAAAAATGATTTTAAAGAATATTCAAAAGATGCCATGGAACTTGCAAATTTAATATATTCAAATTTAAAAAAGACAAATTATTTAATAAAAAGTTTTAAACAAATATCAGTAGATCAAACGAGTGAAGAAAAACGAGAATTTAAACTAAATAATTATATAAATGAAATTTTAATTAGTATGAATAATGTACTTAAACAAACAAATATTACTGTTATTGTAAAAGAGGATGAAGAAATATTTTTAAACTCATATCCTGGGGCTTTTTCTCAAATATTTACCAATCTTATATTTAATTCTTTAAAGCATGGATATCAAAAAGACGATGTTGGTACGATTATAATTCAATTAAAAAAAGAAAAAAATAAAACACTTATTATCTATACGGATGATGGTAAAGGAATAGAAAAAGAGAATTTAAGCAAAGTATTTAATCCTTTTTTTACTACAAATAGAAATGATGGTGGAAGTGGTTTGGGACTAAATATAATTTATAATATCGTAACAAGTCAATTACAAGGAAGTATTTCATGCGAAAGTATTATTAATACGGGTGTAAAATTTACTATAAAGATTTAAAGTAAGGAGTAGTATATGGATTTTTTTAAAGACGAACCTTTAGTTACAAAAACACAAAACAAACAAAGATTAAAAATTTTAGTTGCGGATGATGAAAAAGATATTCATGTCTTAACGAAAAATGTATTAAGAAAATTTGAATATGAAAATAAAGAATTAGAAATCATAAGTACTTATACTGGGAAAGAAACAATAGAAGTTCTTAAAGAAAATCCTGATATTGTTTTGGTTTTATTAGATGTTATTATGGAAACAGATGATGCAGGATTAGAGGTATGTAAAAAGATTCGAAATGAGCTTAATAATCATTTGATACAAATAATCTTGCGAACAGGGCAGGCTTCTGATATTCCACCTTATAAAGTAGTAAAAGAATACGAAATTAATGATTATAAAGAAAAAACAGAACTAAGCTCAGAGAAATTAAAAATTTCTTTAATTACAGCTATTCGTGCCTATGAAAATCTAAAAGAGCTAAAAGAAGCCAATGAAAAAATTGAGTTTCTTATTGATGAGATTGAAGATACTCAAAAAGAAGTTGTATTTAGATTGGGATCTGTTGCTGAAACACGTAGTCAAGAAACAGGAATGCATGTCAAAAGAGTTGCGGAGTATTCCAAACTTTTTGCATTATATTCTGGTTTAAAGATAGAAGAAGCAGAAATCTTAAAACAAGCAAGTCCCATGCATGATATAGGAAAAATTGGAATCCCTGATAATATTTTAAATAAGCCAGGAAAACTAAATGCAGAAGAATTTAAAATTATGAAAACGCATGCAGCTATAGGATATGACATGTTAAAAGGATCTGATAAATCCATATTAAAAGTTGCTGCAATTGTTGCCTATGAACATCATGAGAAATACGATGGTTCGGGATATCCAAAGGCCTTAAAAGGAGAAGATATCCATATTTACGGAAGAATAACAGCAATTGCAGATGTATTTGATGCTTTAGGAAGCTCTCGCTGTTATAAAGAAGCTTGGGATGATGAAAGAATATTTAGTCTTTTTAAAGAACAAAGTGGTAAACATTTTGATCCCAAATTAGTGGATATATTTTTTGAAAAATTACCAGAATTTTTCAAGATTAGAGATACCTTTAAGGATTAATTAAATTATTAAGATTAAAAAACAAAATTATTCTCATATATAAAGCATTTACATTAAATTCTTATATTATTTTATTAGGTAATTTAACTTAAAGAAATGTACTAAGTTATACCTTCCTTCACGAATGATTAAAAGCTCTTTTCTATAGCTATTAATTCTTAATTCTTCGATTTTAATAGCCTGTTTGTCTTCCCAAAATATTAGTATAAATGAACGTATATGAGTAAAAATAAATATATTAATAGTTATTTAATTATAATAATAGTTCTCAATATATGTATTTAGAACTAAAAGATTATTTTAATAATGCTTATATATTATTAAAGTATAATTAATACATAACTATTAATTGGATTATCAAATAAGAAAGTAAATATCAAGCAGAACTTTCTTTAAGGAGCTCACAATGAAAAATGTAAAGATAGCAAATATTCTCATCATTGATGACAATATAAATACAATTGATGTAACTAAAAATGCATTAAAATCTACAAACCTATACAATATATTCTTTGCAAGTAGCGGCAAAAAAGGACTAGAAGAACTTTCAATTAGAGAACATTCTCTTATCTTACTTGATGTTAACAGGGCAGGTGCTGGTTGGTATGAGACTTCACAGCTTATAAAAAAAGATGCAAAGTATAAAAATATACCTATTATATTTTTATCTGAAAATGCCTGCAACGAAAATATAAAAAAAGGTTATTCTTATGGTGGAATGGATTTTCTAAAAAAACCCTTTGATTGCGAAGAACTTCTTTATCGGGTGAGCATACATATAGAAATTTATTTAACTGCAAAAGAATTACAAAACGAAATAAATGATACAAAAAATTTACTAGAACAATATAAATTTGCTACAGATGTTAGTTCTTTAGTTGTTAAAACTGACTTAGAGGGAAATATTACCTACGTTAATGACACATTTTGTAAAATATCACAATATAATCGATATGAATTAATAGGTGAAAATCTTAATATAACAAGAAGTGATGATATAAGTGAAGAGGTATATACAAGCTTATGGAATACCATTGAGTCTAAAAAGATATGGAATGGGGTTTTAAAAAACAAAGCTAAAGATGGAAGTATTTATTATGTTGAAACGAATATTCTTCCTATTTTAAACTCTCATGATGATATTGTAGAATATATTAGTGTAAAAAAAGATATTACAAAAGAGATAAAATTAAATGAAGAAATCTTAGCAAGCCAAATGGAGATTCTTCGTACACTTGGAGAATTAGGGGAGGAAAGGTCAAACGAAACAGGGGATCATGTTAACAGAGTATCATTATTTTCTGAACTTATTGCAAAAGAGTATGGTTGTTCCAATAAAGAGGCCCAGTTATTAAAAATGGCATCGCCTATGCATGATATAGGAAAAGTAATTATTCCTGATTCTATTCTGTTGAAACCCGCAAAATTAACAAAAGAAGAATTTGAATGTATGAAAAATCACACAACGTATGGTTATGAGATTTTTGCTAAATCCAAACATGAACTTCTCCAAACTGCAGCACTCGTTGCTCATGAGCACCATGAAAAATGGGATGGAACAGGATATCCAAGAGGTTTAAAAGGTAAAGAAACACATATCTTTGCTCGTATTACTGCTATTGCAGATGTTTTTGATGCTTTAACAAACAACAGAGTGTATAAAAAAGCATGGAGTGTTGAAGAAAGCTTAGAACTAATAAAAAATGAAAGAAACAAAGCCTTTGAACCTAAACTTGTTGATATTTTTTTAAAAAACATAGATGAAATATTAAAAATAAAAAAACAATACAGTAAGTAAGGGAATAAGAAAACTAAAATAAATTTTTTTGATTGCCCAATAGTATAATACTAATACCAATAAATATTATGAGGCTTCCAATAATGTCCCATTTATTAAAAGATTGTTTTTCTACAAAATACAACCATGCAAGGGATGAAGCAATATAAACTCCTCCATAAATAACATAAGCACGTCCAGCAAACTCTAAATTTACTTTCGTTAATATATAAGCAAATGTAATAAGAGAAAGAAGACCAATACCTAAATACAAGCTTGGTTTTTGTTCTTTAAAAACCATCCAAAAACTGTAACATCCTAGAATCTCAAAAAATGCTGCTAGAAAAAATATAAAAAATTCTTTTAACAAAATGTTTCCTTCTAAAAATTGATATTAATTATTAAAATACTACGCGTATATTAGTTGATTTTTTATTAGCAATAACTTATATAGAAGTATAAATTAAGACATATCATTGGTATTCAAAAGTTTGTACATAAGTTTTTTTTAAGTTTTACTATGACATAATTCTTTATCTAACAAGTGTTAGGTAAAATAAAAAGGTTTAAAATGAACACAATGAGAGAAGATTTAATTCAAATAGCAACAAAAAAGATCCAAGAATCTGGAATAAATTCCCTAACAATGAGAGATTTAGGAAAAACTGTTGGAATAAAAGCTTCATCTGTAATGTACCATTTTAATTCTAAAGATGAATTACTTCATGAATTAATTAAAACTTACAGTGAAGGTTTTGTTGTTTATTTAAATAAAATAAATGAAGAAAATCTTGATAAAAAAGTTAGATTAGATACGTTCATAAATATCTTTGAGCTCTTGTTTCAAGAAGATAAAATTTGTCTAGCAGGAATGTTTGCGGTGCAAAATAAAAATTTGGACAAGGATACTGTTGATAAAACATCGGATTTTTTTGCTTTTGCACAAAGCTGGATCGCTTCAAATTTGGATGTAAAAGATTCAATGCAAATAGCAAAAGTTATTGTTTCTAGCCTTGAAGGTGCTTTAATGCTTGATAAGCTTAATAAAAACAAAGAATGTTTGGCTGCAGTTAAAATTTGGATTAAAAATTTACAGCTATAAAAAAGAGCAATTTTTTTTGCTTCTTTTATCTAGCTAACGTTAGATATGCAAATAAAAGGAAAAATATGACAAATAAGATAAATTGGAAACTTGCAATTCTTGCAGGCTTAAGTTTTTAAAATATAAAAGAATAAAAGGATAATTTATGGATCAAAATTTTGCAAAATTAGCATTTTCTGACAGTGTAAAAAAAGTACAAGAAGAGTTTTCTTCAAGAAAACATTATTCACGTTTAGATGAATCAGGGGACAGATTTGTTTTAAGCCTTAATGAAATTTCTTTTATTGAAGATAAAAATAGTTTTTATCTTTCAAGTGTAGGAGAAGAATCTTGGCCTTATATTCAGCACAGAGGAGGTCCTAAAGGCTTTTTAAAAGTAATTAACAATACAAGTCTTGCAATGGCAGATTTTAGTGGAAATGCACAATACATTAGTACGGGAAATATTATAAGTAATAATAAAACAATGCTATTTTTAATGGATTATCCCACAAAAAGCAGACTAAAAATTTGGGCTACTAGTAAAATTGTTAAAGCAGATGAAAATCCAGAATTATTAGCAAGTCTAGAGGATAAACAATACGGTGCAAGAATTGAGCGAATAATAGTTTTTACTATAAAAGCATTCGATTGGAATTGCAATCAACACATAAC
>CAJXWI010000151.1 GCA_913062735.1 uncultured Arcobacter sp. | reverse complement strand
ATCAAACATGATAATTTCAAAATAAAAAAGCGCAAGACATGTCAAACATAGTAATTTTACGATAAATATTTTCATAGGTAATCCTTTTTGTTTTATGTCTTTATACTATGATAGAATGAAGAATTGCACAATCAAAATATGAAATATTTACTCGTATTTGAAGTAAATTCTAAAATTTATACTTGTGATAAAATTAAATGTATTTAGATTAGCTAAGGAAGAGATTTCAAAAATTATATGTTAGATATTGTGATGCTATAATAATATCAGGAGGATAATTTGAATTATTTTTTAATTTGCTTATTTGTTGTTATTCCTGCTTCTTGTATGATGTATTTCTACTCTTACAACTATGAGGCAGTAATCATGAATGGTTTTTTACTGATAGTAGGTATATATCTAATGTATTTGAATCAAAATAGACATAAGCCAAAGTGCAAAGAACTTATATCTATGTTGTTTTAAAAGAGAGTGGGTTAGGATTTATTTTCTAGTACAGACTCTTCTTTCTTTTCTTCTTGCCATTTTTTTATAGCTTCTTCCTCCCAAACTGTGACTCTGGGTGAGATCTTAATTGGCTGAATTAGCCGATTATCTCTAACCCAAAGCCATACTGTTGACTTCCCTATACCTAACATTTTTGCCACTTGGTTTACTCTTAAATAATTTGCCATGTCAATCCTTTTAAGTTGATAAGTAAAGTGTTACATATTTTAAATGTTTTTACAAGCAAATTAGAAAAATATCAATGGGCTAATGACTTATGGATGGCATAGTTATATACATTGATTGCCTAAGCAACTAGTTATTATGATTCTAGATGATAAAGTGTGGAATAATATTCATTTATATATAAAATCTGTAAGAACAAATAAATTATTTTTTTGAAAATTTAAAATGTAATGAAAATGTGACGCTAAAAATGCTCGGTGAGCCTTATCTACGCCCTTTATAAGTAAAATAATTTTAACCAAATTAAGGTAAACTAAAACCGATTAAGATAAAATAATTTTAATTTATATTATGTGACTATTTATTTAATTGTAAAACTAACATATAAAACTGGAATCAAAGATATATATAATTATTGGAGAATTTTAAGGGTATAGACAGAATTGACTATGTGTAAAAATAAATAACATAAAATTAAGTAATAATAACTGGATCAGTATTTGTATTAATATACGATCTAAATAGTTTTATTAAAGTTAGAAAAGAGATGGAAAGAGAATTAGATTTAATATTTAAGGATAAGTATGCATTTAACTGTAAGAATGGCATGGCATGATAATGACTGGAATGGTAAGGTTTGTCAAAATCCTATATCTAACACTTATTGTACCGGTGCCCACTCATTACTATCTGGTCGAATTGAAAAAAAGAAAGATGTTGAGAAAGAAGAAGAATGTAAAGGCAAATGTATAGATGGCAATTTTGATCCATCTAATGTGCCACCGTGTTATTGGTCTATTAATGCATTTAGTCCTTCATCCTTTAAAGTAAATCATCAACATGCTTTCGAACATGTAAAGCATGAAATTGAAGATGTTGTAAAACCATATTCTGTTTTTACTTGGCCCTTTAAACTCTCCTTTGTGCACAATGACAAAAACAAAAATATAAATGGGAATTACCCTCCTGATCTTGAAAAAAGAATTGATAATTATATTGATCAATTTAAACCAAAAGAAAGTATTGTATTCTTTTATTCAAACTATGATAATCCCGTGTCTGCAGATGAAATGAAATATCTTCTATTAGGATGTTCTGTAGTTGCAGAGAAACCTGAAGTACATGATTTTCCATTTTCTGAGGAAGAACTAAAAGATTTTCGCTCCAAAAAAACAATGAAGAATTTTCCTAAAATTAACTGGGCAATGCAAGTAACTCATATATCCGATAAATCTGTACTTTTACCTTACCGAGAATATATACAATATGTGGAAGATAATCCAGAAGATGAGCAGAAACTACTGGATATGAAAGTTGTTATTGAAGAAGAATCATTAATTCAAGGATTTAAATATGTATCTATGGATATAGATGATGATAAATGTTTATATCTTCTCTATAAAATCAGAAAATCTATTCTCAAAATCCAAGAACATAATCAAGTGGTAATAGGTGATGATATGGATAATGAGCTTGATAAGATTGAAAATCTAATTGCAAGTATTTGGGAAAAAAGAGGTGTTTATCCTTCATTAAATAAAGTCCTAAAACCTTTTCTAAATACTCAAGAAGAAGCTGATAAATTGGCAAATGCAATAGTTGGTGTATTGGATCGAAAATATGACATTAGAATGTTACTCGAAGATGTTTTAAAAGACAATATCCCAGATGTACTAGAAGAATATGAAGATGACTTATTAGATATGACAGATAAGAGACTTTTTATGAAAAACATTGGAAGTTTAACTTCTCTTAGTTTATTAAACCTAAGTACAAATCAAATAGAAAAAATCATTAATAATCAACCTTTGCTTGAAGCTCTAGAAGATAATTTATATGTATTGTACGAAGAATACAATGCCGATGAAGATGATTTAGATAACCCACAAATGCAAGATGAGGCAATTGATATTTATAAAATTGATATTGCAATGATACCTGATAGTAAATATGTAAAAAGACATAGAAAGATTCAAAACCTTGGTGAAGATTCTAAAGAAAGAATTCGATCAGTCATTATTAATTATTTAAAAGATATTGGGGAACAAGGTCATTGTTATGATCACACGTATAATATATTAGAATCTATTAAAGAGTATCCCTTAATTTATAAAACAGATGTTCTAATAGATGAGCAATCAATTATAGGTTTAGATAGTGATTATAAAAGTCATTTTATAGAAAAACTATTTATTTTAGAAAATAATAAACATAGATTTTTTTATCTTAAGGATATTAAAGATGCTGAAACACAGTTGAAAAATATCGTTATCGCATTAACAACAAAACGAAAAGATTATACACATAAGGTAAAAGATTTTGATAAATATATTAATGATAGTTTAGAGACATTAAAAAACACAGTAAAAACTGATGAGCAGATTTCTATATTTAGAGAAGAAAGAACTAATTTATACGAAAATATATATAAAAAATCATTTTATATTTTGACAGGAAAACCAGGTGCAGGTAAGACTTATGAAACAAGTAAGGTAATTGAGCAACTTGAATCATTAGGTGAAGATATTGTTATCCTAGCTCCAACTGGAAAGGCAGCTTTACGGCTTACAGACAACATAAAAAAGTATACAAAGACAAATATTCAAGCAGATACAATAGATAGATTTATTTTTAGAAAAGATTTTCAGTGGGCATATGAAGACTGGGATAGATTATCTAATTTAGAAAACAATGAAAAAGTAACCGTAGAAAACTTAGTTATAGATGAAAGTTCAATGTTAGATTTAGAAAAGTTAAAAATACTGTTTTCTATAATCAGGTTCGATGAACATTACCCAAAGCGTTTAATATTAGTTGGTGATGAAAATCAACTTCCTCCAATTGGATATGGTAAGCCATTTCATGACATAATCACTTATATAATGCAGTCTGATGAACTTTCAAGTAAACACTATATCAATTTACAATCTAATTGCCGGCAGGAAAATGATGACACTATATTAAAACTATCAGATGCATTTACTGATAAAACTAGATACTACGAAGAGGCATTAGAAATAGTAGATAATAATGGGTGGGTGAGCCCTGGATTATATGTGTCTAAATGGAAGAATGAAAGTGAATTATTTGAAAATATAAATAATTCAATTAGTGAACTATTTGAAAAGGAAGACATCCCATCAGATAATAGTAATATTGAAAAATTAAATTTATTATTTGGCTTATACAATAATGGATATGTAGATAGAAAAAGCAATGACTATGATTATCGAATTAATTTAGAACTAGAAAAACTTCAGTTGTTAACACCCTATAGAGCAGGTGCTTATGGAACAATGGGGCTTAATAAATTAGTTCAAACAGATTATAGAAATAAACCAAAGTATTCAGCAGTAAATACGCCTTTTTATCATGCTGATAAAATTATCAGAATATCAAACTGGTATTCTGGTTATGGAGATAACAAGAAATTGAAATTATCTAATGGGTCTATTGGTGTTATTAATGGTGAAAAAAGTAAAAGATCTTATGTTTTCAATGATGCAGATAATCCTATGAAATATGTAGACAGTGAAGAAAATTTTGATTTAGCATATGCAATATCCATTCATAAATCTCAAGGAAGTGATTTTAAAAATGTTTTTCTTGTGATTCCTAAAAAAAGAGCACTTCTATCAAAAGAGCTTATCTACACAGCTTTAACCCGTTCTAAGTATAGATTATTCTTGTTTATCGAAGATACTGAAGACAACTTATTGTTAAAAGCAGCTCAGACGAGTCATCTTATACACAGAAACACCTCGATATTCAATTCGCCTGTAGATCATAAAAAAGGACTGTTCCCCGACTCTAATGGTGTAGAGGTAAGATCTAGAATAGAGTATATCATCTATCAGTCATTAAAGAAAAGTGGTTTAGAGTTTACATATGAAGAAGAATTAATACTAGAAGGAAAAGACTTTAAAATTCATCCTGATTTTGTTATAAAATTAAAGAATGGGAGAAAAATTTATTGGGAACATCTGGGAATGCTTGATGTGAAAAAATATTATAAAGATTGGCAAAGTAGGATTAAATTATATAAAGAAGAAGGACTCTATGATTGTCTTGTTACTACAGATGATTTGAATGGTATTGATCAGGAGAAAATAAATATGCTAATTGATGATATTCGAGAAGATAAGTTATTAACTAATAAGTCACATAAGTTTTCTACTCATCACTACGAGCTATATTAGGAGTAATGTAAAATGACCAAAGCTATATTTATCCCAACAAATACTTCAGTAATAGTATTAGAAGATATTAATGACACCCATATTAAGATTTTTCTTAATACCCAAGAGAAAATAGTTTCTAAAATAGATATAAGATATGAAAAGAAACTAGAACTTTCTTCTTTGAATACTATTAAAAAGAGTATTTTAGATTCAATGATTACGAATCCAGTCTCAGATTTATTTTATTCATACAATTCTGATCGACTTGTTCCTGAACACCATCAATACAAACCACTGATAAAAATGTTAAATTCGCCAAATAATCGCTTGTTAATTGCCGATGAAGTAGGGCTTGGTAAAACAATTGAAGCTGGCATGATATATAAGGAAATAGATAGAAGAGATGATGTTGACATCGCCCTAATTATTGTTCCTCCTTCTTTAACTCTTAAGTGGCGCAGTGAAATGATTCTTCGATTTAATGAAGAGTTTGAAATCTATAAAGTAAATGAATTTAAAAGATTTCTATTAGAATGTAAAAGCATATTCGAAAATGATATTAGTGATACGATCACAAGAAAAATGATTATTTCATATAATACACTTAGAGATGATGGCGTTGTTGAACTATTAACATTAACATCTTTAAATGTCGATGTTTTAATAATGGATGAAGCACATACTTTCCGTAATATGGAAACTTCAACATTTGATGGTGCAAAGCTTATTACCTCTATTTCTGAAAATATACTATTTTTAAGCGCTACACCTGTTCAAAATTCTCTTGCTGATTTATTCAACATACTTTCATTACTCGATGAGGATAGTTTTATGGATATAGATTATTTTTATGAAAGTATTAAACCTAATGCACTGTTACATCAGGTAATAGCAAAATTAAAAAATCAACATGCCTTATCACATATAAAATCACATATTTTCAATATTGATTTGTCGAAGCTATTTTTAAATAAATATCAAAGTCAATTACTTGAGGATATTTGTAATCTTGAATTGTTAACTCAAAATCAACGAATTGAATATATTATGAAATTAACTAATGCTGATAACTTGAGTTACATAATAAATAGAACAAAGAAAAAAGATGTTGGTATGTATATAAAAAGAGAGGCAACATCTCAAAGTATTCCACCAACACATGAAGAGAAAATATTTTATAATCAAGTTGTAGAATTTGTAAAGTTACTTTTTCAATTTAGAAACCCAAAAATTCCATCTGGATTTATTACAATAATGCCTGAACGAATGGCTTCATCAAGTATGATAGCCTCTATTGAAAGCTTTAGAAGAATGAGAAAAACAAAAAAGTTTTTTGTTAATGATTTTGATGATTTAGATAATGAATTAAATGATATAGAAATAGAAGGTATTTTACTGGATAAGTTGGACTTATTGATTTCTCTAGGAGAAGAGATAGGCGAAAAAGATTCTAAGTATCAAGCTTTTGAAAGTATTGTAGACAAGCTTCAAACACAAGATATTAAGAAAATGATAGTTTTTTCTTTTTTTAAAAAGACACTTTCATATTTAGAAGAAAAATTGATCAAAAAAGGTTTGCGTGTTGGAAAAATTGATGGAGATAAATCTCCAGAAGAAAGATTTGAAATAATTCAGAATTTTAAAAATGATAAATTTGATATATTATTATCTAG
>CAJXWI010000150.1 GCA_913062735.1 uncultured Arcobacter sp. | reverse complement strand
GCACAGTTTAGGAAAGTACCTACTCTCATTTTGTGAATTACTACATTAATAGAATATCAAATACGCTTTAATTAGTATTAACTTAAAAAAGATAGAAACTTCCTCCTAGCTATACATAAATTTACTTTTATCATCTAAAATAGAATCTTTAAATTTAAATTTTGAAATTTATAAACACTATGTAGTAGCTCGTACAGAAGATTTAAAAACAAAACATTTCTTTTATACTAAATTTAACTTGACTTACCTACCTATTAGTAGGTATACTTCTTCATCTAAAGGAAATATATGTCAAATACTCGTGAAAAAATTTTAATAGTAGCTGAAGAACTCATTCAAAAATTTGGGGTTAGTGCTATGAGTTACCAACATATTGCAGATGAAGTTGGTATTAAAAAAGCGAGTATTCATCACCATTTTCCCAAAAAAGATGATTTAATTCAAGACCTTCTTAATAGATGCAGTGAAAGATACAGTGAAAGATATCACGCTATTATACGCAGCGACATTTCTGCTTTAAATAAATTAGAGAAAATCTCAGAAATCTTTTCTGCTTCTTTAAAAGAAGGAAAAGTATGTATTTTTGGTATGATAAGTGCCAATGCAAATGTACTTAATAAAGAAGCAAAAAAAGCTCTAGAGGCTTCACTTCAAAAAACAATTGATCAATTTACAATAATTTTTGAACAAGGGAAGAAAGATAAAACATTGAGAGTTACCTCGTCTAAAGATACTTCATACACATTTTTTTCTGCTTTACAAGGTATGCAAATAGTAGCAAGAGTAAGAATGGATACTGAAGGTTTTGAAAATGCCGTAAAAGCTTTAATTTCCTCATGGAAAGTTTAGCTTTTTTTTTAAATAATTTACCTTCCATTTAGTTGGTTGGTTGATATAGTTTTGATTGTTAATACAATCTTAAAAAATAATAGGCCATTTACTTGGTACAAAAAGGAATAAAATGACAAAAAATGCAAATGGAAAAAAAGCTCTACTTATTAATGGATATGAAGCTTTTGAAGGTGTAGGACAAAACAGACTAAATAACTCTTTAGTTCAATATTCAAAAGAAATATTAGAAGAAAAAGGCTATGAAGTAAGTGTGACAGAAATTTATAAAAAATTTGATGCGATGGCAGAGCATGATAAAATTTTAGCAGCGGATGTTGTTTTTGTTCAAACTCCTATTTATTGGTTTGGTGTTCCAGGTGCATTTAAAAGTTACATAGATAGAGTGTTCTTAATTGGCTATGGATCAGGTTCAATGAGTAAAGGAGATGGAAGAACAAGAGATGATTCTTCTCAAAAATACGGAAGTGGTGGAATTCTAACAGATAAAAAATATATGATTTCAACAACATGGAATGCTCCAGAAACAGCATTTAATGATAAAAATGAATTTATTGATGGTCTGAGTTTAGATGAATCAACCCTAACTTTACATAAAACATTTCAATTTTGTGGCTTAGAAAAACTACCATCATTTGCTGTATACGATGTATTTAAAGAAGAAGACAGAACACAAGATATTCTTAACTTTAAAAATCATGTAAAGGACAATTTCTAGGTTCTTTTAGCTTCGAATTTAGTTTTATTACTATAGATTCCGAGTTTTTAAATGCATATATTTAAATATGCGCTAAGGTAAATTCTGTTCTTGTTTTTTTAATGCTTGATTTAAAATATTTGCATACTCACTTATACCATCAACATATTTAACAGGTTCTGCACCTCTGGCATACCCATATTTAAGTGTTCTATAGTATTTTTTTTGAGTTAATAAAGGCAATATTTCTCGTATATCTAACCATGAGTTTGGATTTTTATGCAAGCGTTTTGCTAATATCCTAGCATCACGAATATGACCCATTCCCACATTGTATGCAGCTAGTGCAAACTTCAGTCTATCATCTTTATTTTTTACATCTTGGGGCACATCTTTTATCATCTTAGCCATATATTTAGCCCCACCAAAAATGTTTTCTTTAGCATTTAATCTGTTTTTAACACCAACGGCTTTAGCTGTAGGACGTGTTAACATCATAATACCTCTAACGCCTGTATAACTTCTAGCTTTTGTGTTCCAATGTGATTCTTGATAAGATTGTGCAGCTAAATATATCCATGAGATATCATTCTTTTTTGCAGCATCTATAAAATACTTTCTGTATTTTGGCAATCTTGATTTGATTCTTTTATGAAAAACTACCGTATTATAATAATCAAATATATTGATATGTCCATAATATTTATCTTTTAGTTTTGCCATCTCGCCATTTTGGATATAGGTATTTAACCATCTGTACATATCATTTATAAGAGTATCACTGTTTTCTCTAAGAACCCAAGAAAGAGATTCTCTTTCACTAATTGAGAAAGCAAAAGACAAAGAAGGAAAGTATCTCTGGTTTATTGAGAATATATTACTATCAGCAATTGTACAATCAATTTTATCTTTTGAGACCATCTCTAAAAGCTGACTTGAAGAAAATTCAGAACTAATAGAATACACAATATCTGGGCTCTTCTCTTTTGCTTCGATTAAACTTCTTTCATAAGAGGTACTTTCTCCAACCATAATACTTAAACCAATTAAATCCTCTAAAGCATTTGGAAACTTTCCTTTTTTAAAAAGTTTACGACTACAAATAACTTGCTGTTGTACTTGATAATAAGAAGGACCAAAAATATATTCATTTTCTCTTTGTACCGTTCTTGTAATTGCAGCTGAAGTAATATCTCCAAAACCTGTTTTGCTAAGTTTTAAGGCTTCTGATATTGTAGAAACTACTTTTAGCTTGAGTTCAACCCCTATATCAGAAGCATAAGCTTTTAATAACTCATACTCAAAGCCTTCTTTTTTGCTGTGACCATAATAATACACAGTAGGTGAGTTAACAACAATAGCATGCAATTGTTTTTTATTTTTTATTTCTTCAAGTTTAGAAAAGGGTAAAATCTCTTTTATAAATGAAGCTGTATATTTATCTTGGAAGCTATATCCTATAAAAAAGAATAGTATGGCTACTAAAAAATATCTTAAAAAATTATTCATATATAAGTATAGCAAAAGATAAATAAAATTTATAATTATTAAGTACAATCAATCCCCAGCTAAAAAACACTATAGCAAAACAGTTTTTTAAATAAAAAAGCTTATAACCTTAATTAATACCTTGTTCTTTTAAGATTTTGTAATTTATACAGCCATTTGTATAACCAGACTCACAGGCTATTCCAAATAATTCTTTTGCGATACTTAAGTTTTGCATGACTCCTTTTCCATAAGCATATAGCAGGCCTAAGTTATAACAAGCAACACCAACTCCACTAGCACAAGCTTTGGAGTAAAGTTTTGCAGCTTTATTCCTATCTTGTTCTACTCCTGTTCCCTTATCATATAAAATACCTAAGTTGAAACAAGAAATTGCGTAATCAGAAGCACAGGCTTTTTTATAAAGTTTTACTGCCATATTTTTATCTTCTTTTATACCATCACCGTTACTGTACATATGAGCTAAGTTGTAACAAGAAATAGCATAGCCGTCATCACAGCCTTTGAAATAAAATTGTGCAGCTTTTTCTTTATCTTGTTCTATTCCATCTCCATTGTTATACATATGCGCCATATTATAACAACCAACGGCAACTCCACCATCACAAGCTTTTGAATAAAACTTTGCAGCTTTTCGTCTATCTTTTTCTACTCCGTTACCTAAATTATATAGTTGTGCTAAATTATAACAACTAGCAGCTATTCCATCATCACAATCACTTAAGTAACGTTTTTCTGTTGTTGAAACTTTTTTTCTATCTTTTGTTCCAATTTCTCCTATATAATAAAGCAAAGCGCTCTTATAACAAGAATCAAAAGAAGCCCCATCACAAATATTTAACCCTTGATTTATTGTCTTTTCTTTATTCACACTAGAATATATATCTACACTACTAGATGTAATATTAGCGCTTATACTTCCGATAATTATTAGAATCATTAAAAATAATTTTTTCATTTTTTATCCTTATCATTGGATTAATAAGTTATATAATTATATAATAAGAAAAATAAAATAGATATGTATAAATAATTTTAGCTAATAATACTAAGAGTTTTATCTTCTATATACCACCTTTCTAGGTTTTATAATATTTATGGTTTTCTAAAATTAGCTAAAGGTACACTAAATTAAGGGGGCTAAACTGTAAATAAAAACTTATTATTCAACTTAAGTAATTTTTTAAGCTGAGAAGTTTTTTTCTTCAAGGGAAAGAGAAGTTACCACATATTTCTATACTCTAAGAGCTTCATAATCTTTTGATAATTATAGTAGTTTAAAGAAAGGTGCCGTTTTTATTAAGTATGTTACGATTACATATGAGGAGTATATTTATCAAGGTGATAAGTGCCCAAATTAAGTCTAACTCTGGATCCAACCTTTATTCACTGCTTCTTCTATTTCTAAAAGCATCCAATCATGAATTTCAGAGAAATCATTTTTAATAAAAGCATGTGCTTGTAAAACTTGTTTTTTTTTGATTCCTAATTCTTTCCACGTTTTTCCCTCACTAGAAATATTATGAATAAAAGGTAATAACCTATCAACTGTTTTTAATAACTTACGCTCAATACTATCTCCACTTTCTTGTTCTTCCCATAATTCACATAAATTAGAAATTCCATTACCCTCATGAGATTCTAAACGTAATACACATTCTCTTTCTGCTATATGAGCTTTACTTCTGTTTTTTGAATAAAGAAAAGTATCTCCTGCGTCTATTTCTCCAAGATCATGTACTAAGGCTAATTTTAATAACTTCTCTTCTGATAAATCAAGTTTTAACGTTCTTGAAAGTGACCAACAAGCCATTGCCAAATGCCAAGAATGTTCAGCTGAATTCTCAACTCTAAGCCATCCGTCAATATAGGTACGTCGATTAATTAATTTTAAGGAATCAAGCTCAATAAAAAAGTCTGTAATATTTGATAGTTTTTCTGACATATTTATCTCCTTCATATTTTTCAAGAAACATACTATCCATATAATTGTTAATATTTATAATTATTAGTATTATTTATATAGCATTTAATATTATATTTTTATGTTATTAAGAAAAAGAAAGATTAGTTTTGTAGATTCAAAATTCCATTTTTAGAGCTCATTGAAGCTAGCGCATTCAATCTTTTTGTTTGCAAACAGAATTTAGTCACTGCGTTTCGACATCTTTCTTGATTACAAGAAAGAGACAAAGAAGCAAAACTGCGTTGTTGAAGGGATAATGATAATGTGGCATATAAATTGGATGAACAACGTTTATTTACATAAACAAATAATCGTTAGTTTAATTTACAATTATTGAAATGATTAAAAAGTAGCTCTAAATCTTCTTTCTTTTTAGCAGATAAGAGGATTTTATTAAAGTTACTTTCGCCTAATGTTCCTCTAATTTTTAAATTAAAAAATATTACTTTATCATTAATAATTAACCCCAAGTTTTTACCAATATTACTTTTTTTGGTCAATTTCTTAAATTTTTCACTTCCTTTTTTATTATAAGTCAGAAAAATAGATTTTTCCTTGAACTTATTAACTTTTTCTATATCTTTACAAGTTAAAGACATTGTATCTTCTATAACAAAAAAAGTATTTGAAGAAGAACAAGATACTATAAAGAGTATACAAAATACAAAAATAAATTTAAACATATTTTTTCCTTTTAACTTACTTTGCATATGATTTGCTGTCCTGTAAAATGACTTTTGAGACTTACTTTTAAATAAAAACACTCTTCAGGAAGTTCAATAACCTTGTTTGCAGGTCCAATAAATTCAATTGGGGTGAAGCTTGTTGGCAAATGTATTCTGATACTAAAAGTTGAAGGTCCCATTGCTTCTGTATCAAAATCAAGTTTTACTGACATTTTCCCTGAACAATGGTCGAATAATTTTATTTCATCACTCCAATAAATCGGAGGTGCAAATAAGTGAAATATTTCCATATAAATTTCCTAATAGTTTTATTTAAGTCAGTATATCAATAAATAATATAATTATGTATTAATTAACTAATTATTGTCTGACTCTTGATAAAAATTATCAATTTCTTTTTTTTGATTGAAACAAAGCTGTCTTATTGAAGGCGTTCAACTTCCATCTCACTCTCTGTAAAAATCTGCTCTTAAATATGTTGTAGAGAATTTCATATCCTAACTAAACAATCAAAAATTCAATGTTTATATTTAATTTAATATTAATTAAAACAATAATATAATCTTTTATATTATTAATATATAATAATTACTACTTACTTTGGAGATTTTTTATGAATAAAATCGTTTTAATTTTATTGGCAATATTTTTACCACCTCTTGCCGTTTTTCTAACAAAAGGTGCAGGAAAAGATCTGCTTATAAATGTTTTACTTTGTCTACTTTTTTTCATTCCAGGTTCAATTCATGCAATTTGGCTTGTTCTTAAATAGCTAATATATGATCTTTTATTAAATTAAAAGTGCATGCCCTTATTCTCT